>NZ_CAUQKJ010000017.1 GCF_963518785.1 uncultured Campylobacter sp. | reverse complement strand
GCTCACGCCCTCGACCGCGATACTGCCTTTGTTCGCCATTAGCGGCATGACGCTAGAAGGCAAATTTATATAAAAATCCACGCCGTTTTCGCGCCGCTCTATGCGCACTACCTCACCTATAGCGTCTACGTGGCCTTGCAGCAGATGCCCGTCCACGCGGTCTGCTAGCCGCATCGCTGGCTCTATGTGGACGCGTCCACGCAAATTTTCCGTCGCGATGTGCGCTCTAGTCTCGGCGCTAAGCTCCACGCTAAAGCCGTCTGCGTGCAGCTGCGTCACGCTAAGACATGCGCCGTTTACCGCGACGCTATCGCCTAAATTCGGGCGGTATGCAGCTTTTAGTCGTAGGGTATTTTGCGAATAGCTCGCAACCTGCGCGATCTCGCGGATTAGTCCGTTAAACATTTTTGGCCTTTAAATTTTTTAGCGATTTTAGCGGTTTTAGGCTCATAAAAGGATAAATTTAACCCAAATTCCGCAGCTAAAAAGAGGCAAAGCAAGAGCCGTAAAAAATAGGCGCGCGGCGGTAAAATTTGGCGTAAGCGACCTAGACAAAAGGCGCTAGCTGGGGCAAATACGCGCTAAATCTAAGTCGCTAAACATAGCTCTCCGCGTCGTTGCCGCCTATGGCGCGGGGAATCCAAGCTTGCAAAGCTAAAGCAAACTACCTGCTTGGGAAGGATATTTTGCGGCGCTGATTTAATTTATCCGCTAAAAATCGCAAACGCCCGTAAAACCCGCTTTTAAGCCTACTGCGCTTATCGTAGATTCTCTTTAGCTTTGCCGCCTGGAAGCTTAAGCGTTTTGGGCTTTGTAAATTTTTTCAAAATATCTATATTTAAGTAAAGCTTGCCGTCCTTTACGAGGCGGTTTTTGCTGGGTTTTATCTAGAACCCCCTGCCGTTTTGCGCGGTAAAATCGGCGTCGCAGTTTATACCCGCGATGCGCCAGGGAGGCTTAGCGCGGCTGTAAGCATAAATTTGATTTAAGGGTTAATATTTTTATTTAAGGATACACAAATTCGTTCTTTTAACTAGTCTGCTTTTTAGCTTTAAGCGTCATTTACTCGCGGGGATAATAAATTTTAATGTTATTTAATATTGCGTAGGCTAAAATACGAGTTTATTTAAGGTAAAAACGTGAAAAGATCAAGGTTAGGACTACTAGAAACGAATGTCGTCTCATCTTTAAGCAATGACGAAATCGCTAAATTTAACCGCCGCGTCCTAACTAAAGGCAGCACGGTTTACGCTGAAGGCATCAGCGTCGCGATATTTAAAAGCGGCTCCGGCAAGCTCGCGTTTTTTGAGGACGGCGAGGAATTTATCCTTTATAACCTACAAAAAGACAACATCACGATCCTAAGCGACGCCTGCGCGCTGGAAATTTTAGAGGATAGCGAAATTTACTTCATCGACGTGCGCGACGTCGGCGAACTGCTAAAAAACGAGCGTTTCGCAAAGGCCTATGCCGACTCGCTCGCAAATATCGCGCTTTTACAACACCAAACTTCCTCATCGAGCTTGCCGCAGAGCAAAATTTGACCCAAAACGGCTACAGATACGTCTTTTTACCGTTTTCGCTTAAGGTGCTTTCTAGTTTCGTGGGCTTAAAGCGCCAAAGCGCCAGCACCGCATTTAACGAACTCATAAAAGAAGACGTCATCAGGCGCATCACGCCGCATGAAATTTTGATAATAGACTTTGAAAAGCTGCAAAAATATACGAATTAGATAAATTTAGCCGCTTGTTTCGGTTCTTTTGCCGCTTTGCGGTAAATTCAAAAACAAATTTAATATCAAATCGCCCTCGTATCGTCGCGATAAATCGTTATTTGAAGGCTTTTGTTTATTTTTGATTTTTGATTATTTACTATTTAGAAGCGCTTGGTTGCTTAAGAGATTGCCGTAAATTTATAGACGAGGATTTTTACCGAATTTGCCCCAAACGCTATTTTGGCTATTTTAGAAAACCGAGTGTAAAAACGCCGTAAGGATAAAATTTAATGCTAAATTTTAGTTTTATATTTTAAGTAAGTCTTTACAGTTTGAGCTATTTGGAAAAATCTGTCGCGAGCCTCTAGCGATAAAACCATGGAGCCAAATTTTGACCGCGTCCGTTTACCGAGCGGTTTTTGCCCCGTTTGGCCGCTTTTGGATAATTTCAAAAACGCCTAACGAGACGTGCAAATTTCATGCTTATAGTTTTAATTTTTGCCCAAATCAAACCACATATCAAGCCCGTTAAGCCAGCTTGAATCAAACGCCAAGGCAAGATAAATTTAAACCGTCGGCGATTTAAATTTATCCGCATTTATCATTATTGCCTAGTTTTTAAAATTTAGGCTCAAAATCCGTAGCTGCGTCGCACACTGGCGGGGCGGGATTTACGAGCCTTATATTTAAGCTATTTTCCGCCTTTTGCAGCATTAGATTTTTGCTCGGAGCCGTTTAAATCAGAGGCGCTACCTAACTTTTCGCCGCTACGCAGAGGCTGGGCGATATTTTGTATCCCGCCGTTTAGGTCGATGCCTACTTGCTTCATTAGGTCGTCTATTATAGGCGCGTTTACTTTATAGTTTAAAGACGCGTTTACGATTTGATCGGATAGCGATGCGCCCGCGTTGCTAACGCTCCCGTTAGCATTCAAGCCAGCAC
>NZ_CAUQKJ010000016.1 GCF_963518785.1 uncultured Campylobacter sp. | reverse complement strand
AGTGAAAATATCTGTTTTCAAATCCTTTGAACCGAGTAAAAAATCAAGCGTGTGGAGCTTAATAGAAACGGCTTTTAGATTTTTGCCGCATTTTTCAAAGTCGGTAAAGTAGTCAAGGCTTGCATTTGTTTTTCTAAGTGAGCGTAAAAAGTCATCGAATTTCGTTAAATTTGGTTCCATAAATTTCCTAAATTTCAGTTTTCGGCTCGTCCGCGATCGTCGCTTTAAAGTCCGCGCAGACGAAGTTCTCTGCACTCAAAACGATCTCGCAATTTTCGTAAGCCGTCCGCGCGATCTTACACGCTTCTTCTTTATTTTTCGCTTTAATCACGACCTTTTTCGCCAAAGTTTCGGTGATCTCTACTTCAAATTCTTTCATCAAACCCCCATTTTTACTTTCGTGCTCTCGCTTTCTAAGTCGTATTGTTTAGCGATACTTTCGTAGCTCGCAAATTTCACGTTACCGGCAATATCTTTGTATATCGACGCGCTTATCACGCTTTGAAACTGCCTCAACCTGCCCTCATCCGCGACGATAAACATTTTGGCGTTAAAGTCCTGAAGTTCGTAAAATTTATTGAGAGAATTTTTAAAGTCCGTCGAGTGCTCAACCTCGAAAAACGCGTAAGGTAGATTTCGCTCGTTAAACCAGATCGCATCGACGCTGCGCGCCTTGTTTAGTATGCTCGGGTAGGCAAATTCGTAAATCGCCTTTAGCGAAGTGAGGTCGTCCAGCTTTTTGCTTGCGACGAAGCTTTTATTTTTATCCTGTGGCGGCACATAGGTTTGAAATTTGCGCAGGTTGCCGATCTCTACGATAAGGCCTTGAAAATAGGAGTGAGTGAAGCTATCTCGCGGATTCGCGCCACTTTCAAACTCTTTTAAAATTTGCGTCTCAAGCGACTTTAAGCCCCAAAGACCCGGGCGAATCTTAAAAAACTCTGCATTTTCTTGGACGATACGCCGTATAGAAGCAAATGGCGTTTTCGCCGACCACGAACTAACGTCGGTCGCAGAATAAAGTTGCGATAGAGTCGCTGCACCGCCAAGCTCTATCATCGCCGCTATCACGAAATCTTTTTGTTTCATCTTTGCTCGTCCGTTTTTGTTGTCGCTAGCGCTCGGATAAAATTTAACTTCATATTAAACAAGCCTTCGCCTCGGACGCAGACGAAATTTGCAGGCGGGACGGTTAAAATTTGCGGCACCTGCTTTGGCGCGTAAAGCTGTCTAAACTCTTTTTTAAAATCAAACATTTTATTCCTTTTGCGAGGTAAATTTCATAAAATTTTGCGCTAGAAGCGGAGCTGAATTTTAAACGGTCATAAAATTTTACAGCATTACGCGATCGCGCGTATGCGAAATTCTACGAAATTTTATGTTCGCCACATCGTTACAAGAAATCTTGCCGCAAGCACGTCAATGTCCAGTTGCGCAATAAAATTTAACGCCGCTACAAATATTTTAAAATTCCGCCGAAGCGCGCGGCTAAAGCGGCTAAATTTAAAACGGCGCTTTAAATTTAGACTAGCGCCAGCTTCAGCACCTCTTCGATCCGCTCTACCGGCGTTATTTTCAGATCGTTTTTGACCTCGTCAGGGATCTCCGCCAGGTCGCGCTCATAGTTTTTGCGCGGGATCAAAACCTCGGCGATTTTGGCTTTGTGCGCGGCGATGAGTTTCTCTTTGAGTCCGCCAATCGGCAGCACCTTGCCGCTTAGCGTGATCTCGCCCGTCATCGCAAGATCCGCGCGCACTTTGCGCTCGCTTAAAATCGACGCGATCGCCGTGCTCATCGTGATGCCCGCGCTCGGTCCGTCCTTCGGCGTCGCACCCTCGGGCACGTGGATGTGAAGGTCGAATTTATTATAAATCTGCTCCGAGCTTTCAGAATTTCCCTCTGCGCCTAAATTTTGCGCTGCCGCAGGACTTTTAGATGCGCCGCTATTTGCGCGCAATGCGGAGTTTTTGCCGCCGCGTGAGGCTTTTGCCGCGCCCCTGTCCGCGTCTTGCCCCGCTTGTAGCTTGCCCTCGTCGATCAGCACCTTTACGACGCTAAAGGCGATCTGCGCGGATTCTTTCATCACGTCGCCGAGCTGGCCCGTGATCGTCATCGCGCCCTTGCCTTTGATCTTGACCGCTTCGATCTTGAGCACGTCGCCGCCTACCGCAGTCCACGCAAGCCCGTTTACGATGCCGATTTGATCGCATTTTTCGACCTCGTCGATCTCGAAAACCTTTTTATTTAGAAATTCGCTTAAATTTTTCGTCGTAACGACGATTTTTTTAAACTCTTTGTCCTTTAAAATTTTAACCGCGACCTTGCGGAAGATCGCAGCGATCTGGCGGCGCAGGTTTCGCACGCCGCTTTCGCGCGTGTACTCTTCGATGATCTCGGAAAGGGCGGCGGGGTTGATCGCTACGTCGGCGGATTTTAAGCCATGGCGCTGCAGCTCCTGAGGGATCAGATAGTCCTTAGCGATCTGAAATTTCTCCTGCGGCGTGTATGAGCTAAGCTCGATAAACTCCATCCTATCGCGCAGCGGCGCAGGTATGAGAGATACGTCGTTCGCCGTGGCGATAAAGATGATCTTGCTAAGATCGATGTTGAAATTTAGATAGTAATCCCTAAAGCTCGAGTTTTGCTCGGGGTCTAAAATTTCAAGCAGAACCGCCGTCGGATCGCCCTTGTATGAGCTTGAAATTTTATCGATCTCATCAAGCACGATGACGGGGTTCATCTGATTTGCCTCGATGAGGCCTTGCACGATACGGCCCGGCATTGCGCCGATGTAGGTGCGGCGGTGTCCGCGCAGCTCGTTTACGTCCTCAAGCCCGCCCAAAGCGATGCGGATGAGTTTGCGCTTAAGCGCGGTCGCAATGGAGTTTGCAAGGCTCGTCTTGCCTACGCCGGGAGGGCCGTAGAAGCACAAGATCGCGCCGCCGTTTTTACCGTCCTCTTTGCTCTTCTTGCCGCTTGTGCCGCGAAGCTCTAAAAGCTGCTTTAGCGCGAAATACTCCTCGATACGCGCCTTGGGCTTTTTCAGGGAGTGATGGTCTTTGTTTAGCTGCGCGGTGACGCCCTCGATGGACATCTTATGCTTGGCGGTCTTTTCAAAAGGTACCTCCAAAACCCAGTCCAGATAGCTCTGCACTAGCCCCGCATCGGCGCTGTCCGGATGGAGGCGGGCAAATTTATCGATCTGCTTTTTGATCTCTTTGTAGGCATCCTCGCCCAAATAGGGCTTTTTGGCTTCCAGCTTTTTGCGGTACTCCTCGATCTCGACATCGCGATCGGCGTCGCCGCCTAGCTCCTTTTGGATCTGTTTGAGCTGCTCTTTTAAAAAATACTCTTTGTTTGTCTTATCGATCTTGGAATGAACCTTGCTTTTGATCTCCTTTTCGAGCCTCTGCGCTTCGATCTCGTCGGAGATGTAGTTGATGAGGTTGAAAAGGCGCTTTTGCAAGTTGCTCTCGGTAAAAAACGAGTAGGCTACCTGCTTTTTTAGCCGCAGTGCGCTTAAAATCAGATCGCAGACGCGCGCGGCGTCGGTGCCGTCGTCGATGGTTTTTAGCAGATCGTTCGGGAAAAAATGCGTGAGCGTGCTAAGCGTCTTAGTTTTTTCTTTCAGCACGCTTACAAGCGCGTCTAATTTTTGGTCATTGCCGCGCTCGTCATGGATGATATCTACGGTGGCGATTAGCGGATCTTGCGAAATTTCTTTTACGATTTTACCTTTTAGTGCGCCTTGAAATAAAATTTTAACCCGACCGTCGGGAAGCGGCACGGTTCTCATCACAGAGCCCACGACGCCTGCGTTATAGATACCGCCGAAGCTTCTATCGCCGCTAAATTCCGACTTTGAGCTTACGACCATTATCATAGATTCGTTTTTGGCGGCTAGATCGAGAGCCTTTTTGTTATGCTCGTCGCCGATGAAAAGGGGCGCTATCATAAACGGATATAAAAATAGCTCGTCCTCGACGATGATAGGCAGATCGCTAGGGAAGGTTGTATTTTGCATCAGTTGCATCGCTCCTCCTACTCAAAAATCGCGCGATACCAAGGCGAGCGCGGTTTGATTACGTCGGTGCCGTTTAGCGGGGATTCTTCGATGCGCTGCTCGTAAATTTTGGCAGAACTTTCGCGGTCGGTGCGCTGGTAAAGGTCTTTTATGTCGATATTTAGCTGATGCTCGGCAAGGCGTAGCTTTGTTAGCATCGTCTCAAGTAGTGGACGATACTCGCTCTGCGGATATTCAGCTATAAATTTTCGAATTTCGTCGATGCTGTTTAGCATTAGCTTTTGGTTGCGATTTGGGCGGCTAAAGGAGTCGAAATTTGCTCTGATCTTTAGAAATCTCGCGTATTCGATCTTTTGCGTCGTGCCGTAGAGGCGGATGTATTCGTCTAGGTATTTGTTTGCTTTCTCGTAGTTTTCATCCTCCACAAAAGCCCACGCCATAATGAGTGTCATCTCCTCAAGCAGCGGCGAAGCGATGTGTTCGCTAGAAAAGCTAGTGTAATGCTTCTCGGCATCCTCCATGCTGGCGTTATTGATATCTTCTAAAATTTTAGAATACCATGCCTCAGGGCTTAGATTAAAAATCTCGCCGTCGCCCTTGCCGCTGCAACCGCCGATAAACGCGATAAATAGGAGAGCGGATAGAATTTTACTTAGATTTGTCATAAAAAATCCTTGGAATTTATTTAGCTCGTAATTTTATAGTCTTTGAGTAAATGCAAGCTTAAATTCCGCGTCCAAATTTAAAAATGGAATTTCTTTAAAAATTTTGTGCGTTTGGGCTTAAAAATTTTTGTAAACCGAAAAAATTTACGCGATAAATTCTAAATTTAAGTTTAACAATAGTATAATTAGCGCCGATAACGCAGAGTAAGTTTGCGTTTCCGTAATTTCAAAATTTTAAAGAAAGGATGTAAGATGAAAAAAGGTTTTACTCTAATCGAGCTGATCTTTACTATCGTGATTTTGGCGATCACGACGATGGCGATCCCGCGTATCGTCGCGCAGACGACCGAGCTAAATGCCCTTGCGATCAAAGAGGAGCTCGTATATAACGCTAAAGCTTTTATGTCTCGTATATCTAAAGCGCAGTGGGATAGCGCATACGCAGCAGATGCTAGCTGCGGAGGCGATACCGGCTGCATGAAAAGAATTTTATCGGTAAATCCGTCGATAAAGTTACCGGATAATAGCACTATGGAAGCTAGACCGGGAATTTTAGATGAAGCTAGTAAGCGCGAGGTCAGCACTCAAGCTCCGGCTACGAAAGGGCAATTCGGCAAAGGAGATAATAGAATTTCTTTCGGAGTCGGTAGTTATAATGATATCGACGACTACGACAAGTTTACGACCAATATAACGGTTGGTGATTTAGTGGGCTCTAGTAGTAAGGGTGATTTTATTCTTAATACTGGAATTAATGTCGACGTAGATTATGTAGCAGAGCCTTTTACTGCAGAAGATTATGCTAAGGGTACCGATATAAACGGAACCCTTAGTGATCAACCAGCCAATGGCTCCCCTACCAATATAAAGATGGTTAGGGTTGCCGCCACGGATCTAAACGATGCCGTAGCTAAAGATGGTACTGCCAAATCAGTAGTTTTAAAAGCGTTTTTATCTAATATCGGTGTTGGCGTTCAGACAGCCGTCACTAGACGATATTCCCGATAGGAGCGCGAGATGAAAAGAGGTTTCACCCTTATAGAGCTTGTATTTGTTATCGTAGTGCTAGGCATCATCTCGATGTTTGGCGCTGATCTATACACCAAGATCTACAAATCCTATATGCATGTACGTGCAGTAAATCAGCTGGAAGCTAGAACACAAAATGCAATGATGCTAATAACAAATCGCTTGGAAGATAGAATAAAAAGCTCTACTATAGGCAGAGAATTTAGCTCAAATCAATTTGTGCCAATTAGCGCTTTAGATGATCCAAAATACGATATATTAGAGTGGATCGGACAAAGCGTAGAGACGAGAAATATAAATAAGAGAACTCCCGGTTGGAGTGGCTTCATGTCGATGTCTCAACTCCGAGATGACAAATGGAAAGCAGGTACAGAAGATGCAGGCTATATTGGAAATACGAGAGCTACATTCAATATGGTATCCTTGGGCAGCGATTTCCCCCAAGTGGCTAATATAGTTGGAAATTTAAGAGCTACGGAATACGGTAAATCGTCCACTAATACTCAAGTTGCCGTTATCTTTAGGGTCGTTACGAATGATGCTTCACCTACTAGCGTAGGTATAGGCTTTGGCTACGATAGAAAGGTCGACGTGAACGGTAGCAATCGCGTGCTGATCGCCGTAGGCACTCCTAGTACTACGGGTACCAATAATAAAGAAAGCGAAACTATTACTATCAACCAATATCCATTAAATCCAAACAACGACAAATCACAGGAATTCTCCGAGCAATACTATATAGCTCATAGCGCCTACGCGATTGTTCCAGATTTAGGGGGTAGGGATAGTATTGTATATATGAGAGATAATGCTGGTAATGTATTAAGTAAGAATTTTGATTTAGTTTTAAAATATAACTATCGCCCATGGAGTACTGTCGCAGGCGATGCGCACTCATATAACACTGCTAGCAGCTCGTTACTAGCAGAGGATGTGAGCTTGTTTAAATTTAAGGACGATAACGGCGCCGTTGCACTTAAGTTATGTATGAGAGATGACGGCAGAAATTTCGATCCCGCAGAGCTGGATCTAAACGTTTGTAAAGCACAGGTGGTGTACTAATGAAAACTATGCAAAAAGGCTTTGCTCTGGTAGCAGCCATATTTTTTATCATCATTGTAGCGACTACGGCAATTACGGCGTTATCTATCGCGTCTATGACGGCTCGCGATGTCAATAATATCCAAGGCAGGGAGCAGGCGCTACTGCTAGCTCAGAGCGCTACGGAGTTAGCCGTCCTTGCTATGCAAAAGCATGAGTATCTAACTACCGAGCTTAAGGAAAAGGGCTCTACTGCTGCGACTAATCCTACATTAAATACGATTACGCTTGAGTATCCGTCAAATGATCCGGCTCAAAAGATGTTTGATATCACCGTGACATTCGGATATTTCGATATACAGCTGGGTGCGCCCGGCAATCATACCGTCGCTTATAGTAATTTTGGGCAAGGCTCGTCAGAAAGTCTTGCGAACGGTAGTGTGGGCAGAATTTTAAGTCATGCCGCGCTTGTAGATGTGGTAGTAAAATCTAATGTAGCGGTTATGGGAAGGCCACAGATCACATATCATAGGCGTACTATTCAAAAACCATAATGCAAAGGAGAGACGATGAATTTAAATATCGTAGGTAAGCAGTTTGAGCTAACGGAAGCTATCAAAAATTATGTCGAAAACGCATTTGAGACGCTAGAAAAATATAATCTCGACATCATCTCGGGACGTTGTGTAATTTCTGCCGACGAGAAGCAAGGCAAAAAGGGCTTTGTGGTGGATTTCTCACTAAATTTAGCGCATCAAGACACTATCGTTGTGCGTCAAAAAGATAAAGATCTATACGCTGCCGTCGATCTCATCGTCGAGCGCGCCTCAAAAGTGCTTCGCAGATACCACGATAAGGTAAATTCTCACAAAAATCGCGACGAAATGAAACAAAACGCCGTAGATAATGCAATCAGCTCTAAGGAGCCAAATTTAAACGATGAGGTCGATGAAATCGTCCCTACTGAGCTAGAGCTTTATAAACCGCTAGAGATTGATGAAGCACTAAATAAGCTAAAAGAAAGCACCGATCAGTTTTTGGTTTTCAATGATATGGACGCTAAAATGCGTGTGCTTTATAAGCGTAAAGACGGTAAATTTGGCTTATTTTAGAATTTTAGAATTTTAGAATTTTAGAATTTTAGAATTTTAGAATTTTAG
>NZ_CAUQKJ010000015.1 GCF_963518785.1 uncultured Campylobacter sp. | reverse complement strand
AGAATTGTGATTATACAAGAGCGATGCTTAAAGGGGGCTGAATAATTGAGAGAAAACGAGGGGCTTTAAACGAAGAAAGAATTTTTCGTAAAAAGATAAAATTTTAAAGAAAAGACCGAATGAAAAAGCAAGGAAATTTAAAAGCAATTAAACCCGGTGTAGCTTCTACATACAAAATCCTACTTTTAAAATTCCCTCATATTTTAAAATTTCTACGAATTTTCTAAAATTCTAATACGCCATCAGCTTCGCACCGAATGCCCCGCGTACCAAACTCTCGCTTTTATTCGCTAACTTGTCCATCATCTTTTCATACGCCGAGGGCTCCTGCCAGATCGGATCTGCTACGCCGCTAGCCTTTACGAGCGCGCTCTTAGCATCCTCCAAAGAGCCCACCTCGTCGATAAGCCCGACGCCTTTGGCGCCGCTAGCTAAAAATACTCGCGCATTTGCCCACGTATCGCGCTTCCTAAGATCCAGCGAGCGCGCCTGTGCCACCTCGCGCGTAAATAGCTCGTAGCTCTCATCCACCAGAGCTTGGAGGCTTGCGCGCTCCGCGTCGCTCCATTTGCGCATCATCGTTCCCGCTTCTTTGAGCTCGCCCGCTTTGACGATCTGTTCGGCAAAGCCTAACTTAGCTGCCGCTTCGCTCACGTCTAAGCCCTGCATGATCACGCCTATGGAGCCGATGAAGCTGCCCGGATTTGCGTAAATTTTACTCGCCCACACGCCGCCTAAGTAGCTGCCGCTCGCCATCGTGCCCTTGGCGTAGGCGACGACCGGCTTGCGCGAGTTTAGGGATTTGATAGCCAGCGAAATTTCCACGCTCGGGCTTAGCGCGCCGCCGGGGCTGTCGATCAGCAGAAGCACTCCTTTGATCGCCTCATCGTTTTTCAGGGTTTCGATCTTTTCTAAAATTTCGCTATCGTCCATTATCGCGCCGCTTAGCGAAAGCTGAGCGAGATTCGCGCCCCTTTGCTGCGCGCTTTCGCCGCCTGCGAAAATCAAAAACAAAATAAGCAGAAAAATCAAGGATTTAAAGTATTTGTTTATAAATCCGAGCACGGCGCCGATCGGCGCAAAGATATTCTTTAGAAATTGCATTTCATTCCTTCGATAAAAAGTGATTTTGCGTTTTTGCTCTGCAAAATGAGCTGTAGCGGTAGCTGAGCTTCGTCGCACTCAATGCCTTCAAAAACGGCGATATCGGCGAGCTTGCCCTCTTTCAGCTCGCCTAAGCTTAATCCCAGCGCGGCTGCCGCATTTCTCGTCGCGCCTAAAAGTAACGCCCGCGCTAGTTTCGCCAGGCCCAGCTCGTCGTGCATCATTAAATTTGCACGCAGCTCGTCTAAAAAGCTTAGACTAAAATTCGAGCTAAGCCCGTCGGTAGCGATGTTGTAATTAAGCCCGCTTGCGAGCAGCTTTTTAAAACTTAGCCGCTTTTTGCTAAGCAGGCGGTTGGAGCGCGCGCAGTGCGTGATCGAGTGAAGCTTCGGATCAAAGATGCTAAAATCATCCACCCACACGCAATGCGTAAAAAGCGTGCGAAGCCTGCTAAAATGCGCTACGAAGCTCTGCGGCGAGTAAAAAGGCGCGGGCGTTGGGTTAAATTTAGCAAGCCAGGCTTTAAATTTACCGCGACCGGTGCGCAGCCACTGCCGCTCATACGCGCTCTCCATAAAATGCGTGCTTATAGCAAGTCCGTTTTCGCGGGCAAGCTTCGTCGCAAACTCCGTAATCTGCGGGTGCGTCGAGTACGGCGAGTGCACCGACACGGCAGGGATAAAAAGCGAGCTTGCGAGCGCCTTCGCACGCTCAAAACGCTGCTTAAATTTCAAAATATTCTCCGCCGCAGCGTCCTTGCTAGCGCCTAAAATTTCATTAAAAAACACGGTTCTAATGCCGCTTTGCGCGCAAGCTTCAGCCTCGCCGCCGAAGCTTGAAATTTCGCCGATCGTGCCCACGCCGCTTCGCATCATCGCGGCGATCTGCTCCAAGATCACCCGTCCGCGCGCCGCGGCGTCCAGCTGCTGCCTGGAGGCGATGACGCTGTCTAGCCAATCCAAAAAATCGCCGTAGCGCAGCGTGCCTTTGTTTGCGCTAAATTCCAAATGCACGTGCGGATTTATAAACGCAGGCATCGCTATATCGCCGCTAAAGTCCAAAATTTCGGCTTGCGGATATTTGCGCGCCGCGCTTGCAAAGGAGCAGACCTCGATTATTTTCTCGTCAAAGACGATCGCGCCATCTTTTAAAATTTTAAAATTCTCATCGCAGGCAAGAACCCACTTCGCCCTTAAAATTCTCATCGTTTTCCTTATTTAAAACAGCGCGTGATTTTAGCATAAAATTCTCTTCCGTGCTAAATTTAGAGATAAAATTTTAGCGACCGGGCTTGAACGGGCAAATTTGGCGCCATAGTAAAAAATAAGCTCGCTTTGGTTATAATTTTCGCTTAAATTTCAAAACAAGGACGCAAAAATGAAAATTATGGTGATTCAAGGACCGAATATCAATATGCTCGGTATGCGCGAGCCCGCTATTTACGGAGTTATGAAGATGGAGGACATCCATAAACAGATGAAGGCAGTCGCCGATCAGAGCGGCAACGAGATCGAGTTTTTCCAGAGCAATTTCGAAGGTGAGATCGTCGACAAGATCCAAGAGTGCTTCGGCACTTGCGACGGTATCATCATCAATCCCGCCGCCTACACGCACACTTCGCTCGCTATCCGCGATGCGCTCGCCGCAGTCAGCCTACCCGTGATCGAAGTGCATATCTCAAACATCGCTCGCAGAGAGGAGCTTAGACAAAAAAGTCTAATAGCGCCCGTAACAGCGGGTCAGATCATCGGATTCGGTCCCGTGGGATACCATCTGGCAATGATCGGAATGATTCAAATTTTTGAGCAGATCAAGGCAGCCAGAGCCGAGCAGAAAGCCGAGTAGGCTTGGGATTAAATTTGAAAAATTTTATCCTAAAGGACGAAAACGCCGTTTACCACGAGTGCGGATACAGTTGCGACAACGCGATATTTTTGAGTCTCGCGGGGCGCAAATTTTTCCTCACCGATGCGCGTTATAGCATCGAGGCGCGCGAGCTTTGCAAAGACACCGAAGTGATCGAGGTCAAGCGAAATTTGATAAAAGACGCGCGGCTGTTTTTGCGAAAAGCGGGCGTAAAGGAGCTTGGCTACAACCCGTACGATTTTAGCGCGGGCGAGTGGGAAACTCTAAGCAAGGGGCTTGGGATAAGATTTAAGGCGCGGGCGAATTTTTCGCAAATTTCGCGCATAATAAAATCAGAGGATGAGATAAAAATTTTAAAGCAAGCGGCGCAACTAGGCGCTGAAAGATTTGACGAATTTGCCGCGTTCGTGCGCGCTAACGGCGAAGGGATGAGCGAAGAGGAGCTGTTTTTTAACGCCGAGCTCATCTTTAAGAAAAAGGGCGAGCTCGCGCTTAGCTTTTTGCCTATCGTCGCGATCAACGAAAACGCCGCCAAGGCGCACGCTCTGCCCGGTAAAAAGCGTTTGCGGCACGGCGATTTGCTCCTGCTTGACGCGGGGGTTAAATTTAACCGCTACTGCTCGGATAGGACGCGCACGGCGTGCTTTGACGAAAATTTTAACTTCGGCAAGGAGCAAAATTTTAAAAACGCCAAACAGCAAGAAATTTACGAGATCGTAAAAGAGGCGCAAGCTCTGGCGATCGCGGCGGTTATGCCTGGTAAAAAGGCAAGCGAGATCGATGCGGCGGCTAGGGATTTTATCGCCGCTCAGGGCTTTGGCGAAGCGTTTTTCCACAGCACCGGACACGGCGTCGGAGTCGATATCCATGAGCTTCCGTTCATCTCAAAGCGCGGAGATACCGTGCTAAAAGAGGGGATGGTCTTTAGCGTGGAGCCGGGAATTTACTTGCCGGGCGAGTTTGGCGTGCGCATAGAGGACGTCGTGGTCGTACGCGAAAACGGGGCTGAAATTTTAAGCGAGCAGATCCGATGAACTTGCGACTTAAGAAAAATGGATTTTACGAGTGCGCGGACGCGCTGTGCGTCGTAAAAAGCGCTGTTTTCCCGATGAGGCACCGCGAGCGAGGAAATTTTAAAAATTTATACCTGCTCGGACTCGGCGGGAATTTAGGGGATGTCAGGCGGCGCTTTGAGCGATTTTATCGCGTTTTGCAAAGCGACGCGCGCTTTTTCGTAGCGCAAAATTCTCCGATCTTAAAAAACAAGCCGTTCGGCTTTTTAGATCAGCCCGATTTTTTAAACGCCGTAATGCTCGTGCAAAGCTCTCTACCACCGCTTACATTGCTTAAAATCATGCAGCGCGTAGAGCTGAAATTTGGGCGCAAAAGAAGCTTTAAAAACGCGCCGCGCACGCTGGACGTGGATATTTTATACGCAAGCGCGAAGGTGCGTGCCTGCGAGCGGTTAATGCTGCCGCATCCGGGTGCCTGCGAGCGCATAAGCGTGATTTTGCCACTTGGAGAGATGAAATTTAAAAGAGGACTGATATGCAAACTAAAATCGTAAATTTTTTAAGCGCCAAGGGCGGAGTCGGCAAGAGCGTGATTGCAGCAAATTTCGCCGAAATTCTAAGCGAGCAGGGCTACCGCACGGCGATCATAGAAGCGCCGAATTTAAACAATCAAGAGATCATTTTAAACGCTTTGCAAAGAAAGAGGATTTCGCTACCAAGCGCCGTCGCAGTAAAAATTTCTCAAAATTTAACGCTCGTCTCGCCCGCGCTTGCTTCACAAAATCCCGCGTCTTCACAAAATTCTACAAATAGCACGAATTCTGCGGCGCAAAATTCCATCAAAAACGCAAGCTCTAGCACAGATAATTACGTCGTGCGAAATTCTACGGATAGCGCACAAAATCGGGGAGGCGACGAAAGTGGCGACTCGCACAATTACGCGCAAAAACTCACGAGCTCTGATGGCAAAAACAACTCAGAAAATTCCGCCGCTTCAAATTCAATAGCAAACGCTGCAAAAAATTCTACGAATTGTGCAGCCAAAAAGCCGCAGAATTGCGAAGATGGATGGAATTTTACAGAATCAGAAAGCCTAGAGAATTTTAAAAGCAATGATTTCACCAAGCAAAATTCAATCCCTGACGAGAATTCTCAAAATTACGCGAGTAAAGATGAAATGAAAAATTCCGCCCGCTCATCAAATCCCGAAAAAGCCGGAAATTTCGCAAACGCAAAAGCTCACGAAAGCCCCGCTAGCTTCGCAAGCGAGCTGAAAGAGGCGGGAATCTTCGATTTTATTTTAATCGATGCGGGGCTTGAGTATCTTAGAGATTTTTTGAGCATCGGCGACGAAAATATCGTGCTGTGCGCGAACGAACCCTGCTCGATCAGCAACACCTATGCGCTTTTAAAGACGCTTGGGGCGAGCAAAAAAGAGGTTTTGTTTTTGCTAAATTTCACCGCGAGCGAGGATGATGCCGTGATGATTTACGAAAATCTAAAGTCGGTCGCACACCGCAATATAAGCGAACTGGGCTTTAAATTGCTAGGCTTTGTGCCGTTTTGCAAACAAGTAGCCGTATGCTCACAAAATCGCGCGCTTTTTAACTCGCACTATCCGTTTTCGCCCGCTACCATCGCGCTTAGACAGAGCGCCTCGCGATTTTTGGGCAAGCAGGGCTGTGAGCCGATCGATATGAGCGCTTACCGCGGCGTCGGCGGATTCTTACGAAAACTTAGCAACCTAGTATGATTTACAACGAGATTTTAAATCACGTAAATTCTGTCTTTTTAAACGGAATTTTAAAAATTTAATGCTATTCTTAAAGCTAAAATTTTAAATAATATACACAAAAGATAGATTAATCATGCAATTAAAAGAAATTTTAAAAGACATCAAAATCGCCCGCGACAATCTCAAAAACGTGGGCAAAAGCGCCACGATCTTCGGCTCGGCGCGCTTTAGCGAGGATAATCGCTACGTAAAAGACGCGCAAAAGCTCTGCGAGGAGCTCGCCGATTTAGGATACTCGATCATCACCGGAGGAGGAGGCGGCATTATGCAAGGCGCCAACCGAGGCGCATTTGCGAGAGCGAGGACGCACAGCGTGGGCTTTAACATCATGCTGCCGTTTGAGCAAAAAAGCAACGGCTTTTTGACGCAGGGCGCGAAATTTTCGGCATTTGCACCGCGCAAAGGCGCTCTCATCGAAAACAGCGAAATTTTCGTCATCTTTCCTGGCGGATTTGGGACGCTGGATGAGTTTTTTGAAATTTTAGTGCTGGTGCAGACGGGCTTTAAGCGCGCACGGATCTATCTTTACGACGAGGAATTCTACGCACCGCTAATGGAGTTTTTCCGCACTTCGCTGCTAAAATCTGGCGCGATAAACGAAAGCGATCTGCAAAATTTCAAGCTCTGCGACAGCGTGGATGAAATTTTAACGGACGTGCGACGCAAGGAGAACGAATGAAAATTTTAGTCGCGATGAGCGGCGGCGTGGATAGCTCGATGTGCGCGAAGCTGCTGCAGGACGCGGGGCACGAGGTGCAGGGCTGCTATATGAAGCTGCACGCAAAGCCCGGCTATCACGAGGCAAACATCACCAAGGTCCGCAAGGTGGGCGAGTTTTTGGGTATAAAAATCCACATTTTGGATCTGCAGGATGATTTTAATCGCGACGTTTACGAGCCCTTCGTGCAGGCCTATATGGATGGTCTTACGCCAAATCCGTGCGCGCTGTGTAACCGCCGTATAAAGCTAGGCAAGCTTTTGGAATTCGCGCGTGAGCAGGGCTTTGAGCGTCTAGCTACCGGGCATTACGTCCGTATCGAGGACGGGCTTTTAAAAGCCGCCGCAGATCTTAGCAAAGATCAGAGCTATTTTTTAGCAAACATCGATCCCACCGCGCTTGAGTTTATGCTCTTTCCGCTTGGAGGGATGTATAAAAAGGACGTCAAAGAGACCGCGCGCACCTATGCGGAGCTTTCGCAGATCGCTTCTGCGAGCGAAAGCAGCGAGATCTGCTTTGTGGACACCACCTACATCGACGTTTTGAACCGTCATACGGGCACCAAAATGCCCGGCATCGTGCGCGACCGCGCGGGCAACGCCATCGGCACTCACGAGGGCTATATGCATTACACGATCGGCAAGCGCCGCGGTTTTACGGTGCACGGCGCGCATGAGCCGCACTTCGTGCTAAGCATCGACCCGCACAAAAACGAGATCGTCGTGGGCGGCAAGGAGGAGCTAGCGACCTACGAGTTCGACACCGAAAATTTTAACGCCTTTTTAAGCAGGGATGAAATTTTAAATATGCCGGGTCTCGGCGTTAAGATCCGCTACCGCAGCGCCAAACTCCCCGTTAAAATTTCGCCGCGCAAGGACGGCGGGGTACATGCCGTACTGTCCGCACCCGCAGCGGGCATTGCTCCGGCACAGCTTGCGGTTTTTTACGACGAGCGTGACCGCGTAGTGGCAAGCGGATTTATAAAATAGCGCTTTGTTTTTGCTTCACTTAAAGCCCGCGAGTTTGCAAAACGGCGCTTTGATCGCGCCCCGCTTGATATGCACTCACTCTGTTAAATTTCATATCAAAAAAGGAATTTACGCTTTTGAATTCAAGCCCTTAAATTTTATCCCGTAAGCTTCGGCGCGCAAGTTTTATGCGCGTAGCTTTACGATTAAGCCTTTTAAATTTATGTTCTGTAGCCGCGTTGTCCGCACTGCTAGCGAAATTTTAGGAAAGCTGCGGCGCTAAAATAAAATTTACGGCGACGCCTTATCCAAGCGCGCCGCGACGCAAAAATCGCGACCGATACAAAATATTTCGCGAGCCGTCGCGACGGCGCGAAACGAAATTTGCACACCCGCCCTAAAGGAATTTGCGATGAAATTCTAAATCTGCGTTAGAGCCTACGACTACGTTTAAATTTTATAAATTTATGCCGAATAAAATCAAATTTAAAATTTAGCAGCGCTTTCTGCGCTCGAATTATGCTCGAATCGCCCTAAAATTCCACCCGCGTCTTTACCTCAAAAAGCAGTTCGCCGTCCACCGCCTCAAGCCCGCCGCTCTTTATCATCTCGCGAATTTTACTCGTGCCAAGGCTGCTTTTTTGAAGCAAAATTTCAACCAAATCTAGATCTCTGATCTCATAAATGCACCGATCTATCAACTGCGAAGAGCCCAGATCGTCGAAGTAGAAAAATCGCCCGCCGTTTGAATAGACCCAGCCGTATAGCCCGCCGTGCACGCCGCCGACCCTGCGCCACTCGTGCGGCAGCTCGAGCGCGAAAAGCCCGCTTTTGCGAGCGACCAGCCTGCGAGTGCTGCGGCCGCCGCCCCAAACTTCGGCACCTTCTAAAAAATATATCCGTTTGCCGCTTTGAAATACGCTACCGCTAAGCGCGCGAACCTCGCCAGCGAAGGGATTGTCTGCCGCGCGCTTTTGCTTTCCGTCGTTCTCGTCGAAATAGTAGATGCCGCCAAGGGAGGCAAAAAGTAGATGATTTGAGTGCGCAAGCTGCCTATTTAGCGGAGTATAAGGCGCGGCGGCTGGGTCAAATTTCAGATCGTTCGCAAAAACGTCGCCGCCTTTCGCATCCCACAAAAAATAGCTCAACCGCTGCCTCAAAAGTTCGTAATGCCCGCCGTTATCGCGCGCGTCAAGGCGTAGATTTTTAAAATACACGTTCGCGCCGTCCGCGGCATAAACGCCGCTCGCCCTGCCGTCGCTTCCCTCTATCCGGCGCAGGCTCGCGGCATCGGCGCCCGGCAAAATCTCTCCTTTATAAAACGCGCGAGAGCCCTGCGCAGCGTAATACACGCCCGCGATTTGGCGCAGATCCGTAGCGTCCACTCGTTTAAATTTATAGAGGTAGCTTTGCGGCTTGGGCGCATCCCAAAAAATATGCGCCAAGGTTTGATAAGTGAGCTTAAGAGCTCCCAGCGCGTCGTTTGGCACCGCCTCGCCGTCGCAAAAGTAGCTAACTCGCCCGTCGCTTACGTATCCGAACGCCACGGCTTTCGTGCGCGCTGGCTCCAGCTCGCTCATCGCGATGTTTCCGCAATATACGGCATTTTTATCCGCCGCGACGTTAGAGCGGTAGCCGGAGCCGAAATCCAAAACCCGAAAGCTCGCCGCGTCCGCACTCGGTATCACAAAATAGCCCGCGCCCACCACGAGGGCGTAAATTTCATCTCCTTTTTTATAAAAATCGCTGTATTTGATCTGCTCTTGCGGCGAGTAGTCGTCTGCGGAATTTATAACCGCCGCCAGAATAAGCGCGCTAAGGGCTGCGAATACAAATGTCGCGCCAAGCGCGATCTTGCGCCAAAGCGGCATGCCTCGAGGCGCGTCTCGTATAGTCTTGCGATCTGCTTCTGCCTCACGTGCCCTAGCTTTGCGCTTCTTTTGCGCGCGCTCGTCCTTTAGCTCTTGCGTAAAATCCTCATACATCTTTTGCCTCAAATTTAATCTCGCCGCAGATTGCGCGGCACTTGAAATTGTACAAAAGCGCGGCTAAATTTATGAAATTTAACGCTACGGACAAATTCTGATTCAACTCTTTGCGGCGCTAATTTATTTTACGAATACCACAAAATCTCTGGCAAATTTTAATTCAAAGCGCTTCGTAGCCGGACGGAATCGGCGCCGTAACGCTTGCAAACACAAAATCCTCATCGCCCGTATTTTTCATACCGTGACACTCTCCGCTTTTGGAAATGATTAGATCGCCCGCACAGATCGGCACCTCCTCGCCCTTGCTCGGATAAAACACGCCGCGTCCGCTTAAGCAGATCCACACGTCATCGCCACCGGGGTGGATATGAGGCGCTACGACCTGGCCGCGTTTGACGATCCAAACCGCGCCGCAAGTGGCCTCCGTAGTAAAAAATGTCGTTTTTACGGCTCGCTCGTCGCTACAAATAGCATCTTTTATATGAAAAATTCTTTGCATTTTCTCTCCTTTAAGTTCACCGCATCCGGTGCGGTTTCGGCGGAATTTTAGCATTCTTTTCGTGAAGCGAAAGTGAAATTTCAAGCGTCAAACTCACAACGAAACATTAAATAAAAATTTTAAATTCTCGTTTTGCTATGCGATTTTTTTGAGGATTGAAGATCGCATCTAAAAGTAATAATGTGCATAAGCAGGGTATTTGCGGATAGAATTTCGGCTTTAATTTAAGACGGAATTTTAAAAATTCTTCTAAATTTAAAGCTGCTCTGCTAGATAAATTTATTAAATTTGATATGAGCTCTGCTTGTGCGCTTTTGCTACCCAGATTAAAGCCAAATCGTAGCTTTTATCAAAAACCTCGCGTGGCGTAGACTTTACGGCAAGCTCCAAGTCGGTTTATAAAGCTAAATCGGCTTATAAATAGATGTTGCCTCCGGCTTGTTTTAGCAAATACGCATTTTGTGTCTCAAATTTTTGCATATTTTACGATAATGTTTTTATAGCGCGTAACATACTGATCACGAGCCGAGCGGGAGTTCAAAGAGATAGCGTTAGAATTTTGCGCTATCTCTTAAATTTCAAAACTATTTTATCTTGCTTGGATCCAGTGCGATCTCGTCGTTTTTAATCACGCCGATTCCCTTATTTAGCACGTTTTGTGCGATCTGTTTAGCTTCAGCTAGCGAGTGCATCGCGAAGGTGCCGCATTGAAATTTATTTAGCTCGGGGATATCCGCTTGAGAGCCCACGCCCAAAATATCCTTCATACTTGCGCTCCACGCCGCCGCGACGGCACTCTCGCAAGGCGCGCCGATCACGCTCATATAAAAGCCTGTGCGGCACCCCATCGGCGAGATGTCGATGATCTCGACGTCCGCGCTATTTAGGTGCTCGCGCATAAAGCCCGCGAAAAGATGCTCCAGCGTGTGGGTGCCGCGCTCGCTCATGATCTCTAAATTCGGGCGACAAAACCGCAGATCATAGACGCTGATTTTATCGCCGCTTTTGGTGCGCATGCTCTTTGCAAGCCGCACGCCAGGGGCATTCATGCGGGTATGATCGACCTTAAAACTATCTAACAATGGCATATTTTCTCCTTAAATTCAGATCACGGCGATTTTAACATAAAATTTCGCACTTTCAGGCGCACAGACGAAATTTTAGTTACAATTACGTTTATTTTAAGGAGAATTAATGCCCTACATAAACGTCAAAATTACCAAAGAACGTGGCGGCTTAAGTCGCGAACAAAAAGCAAGGCTCGTCAAGAATCTCACCGACGCCCTCGTAGCCGTGCTGGGCAGGGGCGAGAAAACCACGGTAGTTACGATAGATGAAATATCCACTGACGACTATGCGATCGGCGGGCGGCTAGTAAGCGAAATCAGGGAGCGGCAGAGCTAAGCTTGAGCGCCAGGCTAAATTTGAAAAGCTAAATTTTAGAATTTTAAAATTTTTATGCAAAATTCTACGCGGCAGGCTCCGCTTCTAAGGGAATAAAATTTGTGACAATCCCCGCTTGCAAGATGAAATTTTACGCTAAATTCCATGCCGTAAAATTCCAAAAACCAACCGAGCGGAAATTTTAAAGCGGGTCTAATGGTGAAATTCTTTGAAAAATCGACAAGATAGAATTTTATGCAAGTTTTAAAAATTTTATCAGATAAAATTTAATCCTCGCAAAGTTTAAAATTTCGTAAAAATAAATAGACGATATTCTTAGCGAACTAGCGTTCCCAAATTAGTTTTTTGCCGAAAGTTAGAGTATTATCGGTCATTTTCATCCAATCGATTCTGATCGTAAAAAAATCGGTCTCCATCGCGCGCGCAAACGGGAAGCGCTTAAGATATAGCGAGGTTTCGCGCTCATCCGCGCTACGGATATGGCCGCAAATCTGCACGCCTTTGATCCTGCCTACAAATTTCGTATCCAGTGCGACCGTAGCCGCAACTCCGCGGTTGGCAAAGACTGCTTTGATATGCTCGGAGTCGCTCGTGCTTGCGATGATGAGCTCCTTATTTTGCGGATCGTAGGCATAAAATGCACTGCAGCAATATGGCAGATTATTGCGCAAAACTCCGAGAGATAGGAGTTTCATCCTGCCTAAAAACTCGTCGAATTTATCCTGAGCGGCACACATTTTAAGCCTCCTTTTTGCTAAATTATACAATGATTTTCTTTTATTAGCTATAATCGCGAGCCAAAATTAGGAGAATTTTTATGGAAAATTATAAAAAAGTAAAAGAGATGTTTTTGATGCAGCAAGCCCTAAACGACGAAACAAATGGCGTGGGCTGGGAGGACGGCTATACAAAAAACGGCAAACTTATCAACTGGAAGCGCTGCATTTACATGGAATGCGCAGAGCTTATCGATAGCTTTGCGTGGAAGCATTGGAAAAATATCTCTGCAGCGCCGGACGTGAATAATATCCTCATCGAGATCGTTGATATTTGGCACTTCGTGATGAGTTATATTTTAGAGCAATATTACGGCAGCAAAGACATCGATCACATCGTAAGCGATGTCACGGCAGTGAGTGGATTTGCGGAGTTTAGCTCCTACGCCTACGACGTGCGCGAATACAGCATCTACGAGATCGTAAACGACATCGAGCTCATAATCCATGAAACAAGCGGCTTTGAGCTGCAAATCGGCGAGCTACTGACCGATTTTTTTCGCGTGGCGATTAAATGTGGCGTGAGCTTAGACATACTTTTTGCCAAATATATTGGCAAAAACGTGCTAAATAAATTCCGCCAAAATAACGGTTATAAAGAGGGCAGCTACCGCAAAATCTGGGGAGACCTTGAAGATAACGAGGTGCTAATCGAGGTGCTATCAAAAGGCGCAGTAAGCGCAAGCGAAATTTACGAGCAATTGCAAAAGATCTACGACGCGACGAAGTAGAGTCGTGGGTTTGCGCGCGAAATTTACCTTTGAAATTTTGAAATTTCATCTATAAAATTTCAGCATGCGAATTTTAAAAAAGAGATTTGATTTGAAATTCTGCAGTTTTGTGCCTGAAATTTACGCAATGCTAGCTTATTTATAAGTAGTAAAATTCCGCGTAGTAAGCAAATAAATATTTGCAACAGGTAAAAACATAGCTAGATCTGGCCTCTTTTTACACACTATAAATGAGCAAATTAAACGCGGGGATGGCGAGCAATCAAAGCATAAATTTCGTATTATAAAGCGGGATGAGCCGGCTAAAGCAAGAGATTGCGCCAAGCGGGCGGATTGATGAGGCGCGGTGCGGCAGTCAAAATAAATCTCAGCTCAAATTCCGTCGCAAAAGTCGCTAAAATAACGCAAATAGGAGCATACATGGGTAGAATTTTTAATTTGGCAAAGCAGGATTTTTTTACGCGCAAGTTTATTTTGCTCTCGCTACTACCACTTGTGTGCTCGCTTATAATCTTGGGCACGCTCGCATTTTTCGGCGGCAAAGAGCTTTTTGACGCACTTTCGCAGGGCGCGCAAAGCGGCGATTTTAGCTTCTTGGACGAACAGCGCTTTCCGGTAATTGCAAAAATTCTAAGCTTTGCTGCTACGAAGTGGATTATCGGCGCGATTTTTTCGGTGTTTGCCAGCTTTGCGGTGCTGATGCTTAGCGTGTTTTGCGCGCTTATCATCGCGGCCTTTCTGACGCCCGCAGTCACTAAAGAGATCAACGCCCGCCACTACCACCTAATCCGCGCGGATGAAGCGAGCATGGCGCGAGTACTGAAGCTGATGAGCCTTGAAATTTTAAAATTTTTAGCGATTTTATTTATCTGTTCGGTGCTTTTGTTCGTGCCGGTAATAAATTTATTCATAATCAACGTGCCGTTTTTTTATATCTATTACAAGCTGGTTCTAATCGACGTCGCTTCAAACGCGTTAAGCGCGAAAAGCTTCGAGCGCTGCTATAAAATGGGCGGCGGATATAAATTTGCCCTAAGCGCTTTTATTTTTTACCTGCTGTGTTTGATCCCGCTGGTAGGATTATTTTTCCAGCTATTTTTCATCATCTTTTTGACGCACATAGTGCTGATAGACGAAAGCGCCCGCAATAAAAATCGCTAAAGATTAACTAAAATCAATGAAAAATTTTGAAATTTTCATAAAATAGTGCGAAATTTTTTAAGAAAGGATTTCTATGAAATCAGGTGATATTTACATTTGCAATATTTGTTCGCTAAAAAGCAGCGACGATGAAAATGCGGTCTTTATCAAGGCGCATAAAAACGGCGAGACGGTGCATATCTGCACATCCTGCATGCCTAGCGTCATCCACGGCTCAGGCATGGTCGTAAAGAGCAACTCCGAGATCGAAGAGGAGCTTCAAGACGCTGCAAACTAGCTGCTAGCGCCACCTGCTGCGGCGCGTTTTAATTTGTCTATTAATCTGCGCGCCGCGAAATTCTAAAATTCTAAAATTCTAAAATTCTAAAATTCTAAAATTCTAAAATTCT
>NZ_CAUQKJ010000014.1 GCF_963518785.1 uncultured Campylobacter sp. | reverse complement strand
GCGAAAATTTGCAGATATCAAGCTTCGCTAGGGTTGCGCTGTTTTCGCGGACGAGCGAGCCGTTTGAGAGCACAAGCAGCTTCTGCGGCAGGTTCAGCGCCTTTAGTGCGTCCACGAGCTCGGCAAAGCGCGGATGTAGCGTAGGCTCACCGTTTGCCGTGATCGTGATGACGTCAATACCCGCGTGGCTTTGCAGCGCGGTTTTCAGCTCGGCGATGACCGGGCCGATCTCACAGGGCTCGCTCATCGCGCTTACCGGCTTGCCCGCGCCCAGCTCGCAATAGACGCAGTTGAAGTTGCACTGCTTGCGCTGCGGGCTCAGATCGATGCCGAGGCTGCGCCCGAACCTACGCGAGGTCACGGGCCCGAAAATATATCTCATTTTTACTCCGATGATTTGATTTGCGGGAGTTTGCTTGCGCGCAGAATTTTGCTTTAAATTTCACTTCCGCGCGCTGAAATTCGGCGCCGCTTTTATGCGAAATTTCACTTCTGCGCTCCGCCCCGCTACGGCAAAATTTTAAACTTAGAGCTTTGAATTTATCCTTAAATTTAGGGCGCGCGAGCTATAAATTTAAGGCGCGGGCTAAATTTAAACTCGAAGCTCGCGGTATTTTACGTCGCCGCATACATAGCGCGTAAAATTTTAAGCCTTCGCTCGACGTAAAAAGATTTCAAACTGCGGCTAAATTTTAAAATTTAGAGCTTTGCGTTCTGCGCGCTGTTTTAGCGGCGTGAAATTTGAAATTTTATTGTAGCGGCAGGATCGCGCAGAAGCAAAGCAGGCTGACCCTGGCGAATGAAATTTTAAATTACGGCTCTATAAAATTTCACAGCGACGCGCTGCAAACAGGCTATCGCAAAATCCGGTTTCAGCGCGCGCTTAGCTCGTGTACCAGATCCACCAGATATTTGGCGTTTTGCACGCTTACGTCGGGCAAAATTCCATGCCCTAGATTAAAGATATGCGCGGCACCCTTCATCGACGCTAAAATCTCGCACACGCCCGATTCTATCGCGCCGCGGTCGTATAGCCGCATCGGCTCCAGGTTGCCCTGAAGCGTAAATTTGCCCTCGAGCTGCTCGCGCGCAAGCTCAATCGGAGTGCTCCAATCCACGCCCCATACGTCAAAGCTCGCCTCGCCTCGCTGCTCCGCGATACGGCTCAGCCGCGACATCTGTGCGCCCGTGCCCTTGGCAAAGACGATGAGCGGGATATGCGGGAATTTCGCCTTTAAAAATTCCGTGATTTCTAGGATGTATCGCCAGCCGAACTCCTCGTACGCGCTCGGCTCCAGCGCGCCCGCCCAGCTATCGAAGATCTGCACCGCATCGACACCCGAGCCGATCTGGCGCGCTAGATAAAGCTTCGTCGCCTCCGTAACGAGGCGCAAAATTTCATGCAGAAGCTGCGGATTTTCGTAGAGCATCCTTTTGCAAACGGCGTAATTTTTGCTGCTGCCGCCCTCGATCATATAGGTAGCGATCGTCCACGGCGCGCCGCAAAAGCCGATGAGCGCTTTGTCCGCGGCAAGGCGCGAGCGAGTAAGCGAGATCGTATCATAAACGTATCCAAGCTCCGCCGCGGCCTTTTGCGGATCTAGGCGCGCCAGATCGCCCTGAGAGCGGATCGGATCGCTAAAGCGCGGCCCCTCGCCCGCTTCGAAGCGCAGATCCATCCCCATCTGCATCGGCACTACCAAAATATCGCTAAAAAGTATCGCCGCATCGACGCCCAAAATCTCCACGGGCTGGATCGTCACCTCGCTTGCGGCTCGGTAGTCGCGGCACAGGCTCAAAAAATCGCCCGCCCTCTCGCGTACCGCCATGTATTGCGGCAGGTAGCGCCCCGCCTGGCGCATCATCCAAATGGGCGTGTATGGGGTCTCTTTGCCGAAGCATGCGTCGATGAAAACCATTTTTATCCTTTAAATTTACTCAAAATATACAAAGCCAAACAAACCGCGAAGATAGCCCCTGCGAGCAGAAGCATATCCAAAGGGGTAGTAAAATCGGCGTGCAAAATTCTCTTGAAAAAATCCACTACGAGCACCATTATGATGACGCTGCCGAGTTTATGCTTCAGCTCCTCGAGCGAGGCGATCTTTAAAACTTGCAAATTCAGATCCACAAACTCGTCGATAAACAGCTCATAAATTCCAAATACGAAGATTAGCAGCACGATAGCGACCAGATACAGATCGATCGCCGTTATTATCTCGCTTAAAATATCGACGTAAAACACTCGCTCGCTCTGCGGAGCTAGAAAAAATTTTACGATTTTATAGAGCGCCGAACAGATTTCGTAGCTTGCCGTCACAAATATCGCCGCGCCTGCCGCGATACAAAAAAGCACTGGCAGGAGGGCTAAAAATTTGCTGCAAAGTAAAAATTTTTCAAATATAGCTTTCATTTTTTCCTTAAATTTTAATTCAGGATTAGCCGCTCCGCAAACGGACGTATAAATTTAAAAACCGCTCTATGCCGAAGCGCCCTTTTAAATTTACGCTCGTTTACAATCGCGTAAATTTATCTCTTTTGATCGCGCCCGTTTGAGTCTTTAAAATTTTGCGCCAGGTTAAAGGCACAAAATTTCAGCTCGCGGCGTTAAATTTTAACTAGGCTGATTTGCAAATTTTATTCGCCAGACCCCGGCGCCGAAACCGCGCGCGCAACCGTATCCGCGCACAAAGTCTCGGCAACTCTGCTAAATTTATCTTACTTATCTTGCTGCATATCTATCCAGCGAAGCGCGATGCGCACGGCGTTCGTAGCCGCTCCGACGCGGATTTGATCGGCGCTGCACCAAAGATGCAGAATTTTATCGTCGAAATTGTCCCTGCGAAGCCTGCCGACGTAGGTTTCGTTCGTATCGCTCGAAAGCAGCGGCATCGGGTACTCATTTTTGCTCGGATCGTCTACGAGCACGATACTAGGCGCGTTTCTTAAAATTTCGCGCACGCGGCTAATCTCGAAATCCTTTTTAAATTTAATCGTGATCGCCTCGCTGTGGCTGCGAAGTACCGGCACGCGCACGCAGGTAGCCGAAACGGCGAAGTTTTTATGCAAAATTTTCTGCGTTTCGTTCACCATCTTCATCTCTTCTTTGGTGTAGTCGTTGTCCAAAAACACGTCGATGTGCGGGATGACATTCATCGCGATCTGATGCGGGAAAACCTTCGGCTCGCACTCATCAAGCTTAAAAGCGAAAAACTGCTGTAACTGCTCTACAAGCTCGCTCATACCCTCTTTACCTGCACCGCTCGTCGCCTGGTAGGTGCTTACATCTACGCGCTCGATATCAAACGCGTCATCAAGCGGCTTAAGAATTTGAACCATCTGGATAGTTGAGCAGTTTGGATTAGCGATGATGCCTGTCTCTTCCCATAGCTTTATATCCTGAGGATTACACTCGGGCACTACGAGCGGGACATTTTCTTGCATACGAAAGTGGCTCGTGTTATCTATCACCACTGCGCCGCTTGCCGCAGCAAATGGCACGTAATGCGCCGAAATAGAGCCACCCGCGCTAAAAAATGCGATGTCAATCTCGTTTTCGTCGAAGGTGCTGTCCGTTAGCTCCCTCACGACGTATTCTTTGCCGCGGAATTCCACCTTCTCGCCCGCGCTCTTTGCGCTTGCAAGCGGCAGTATGTCCTTTACGGGGAAGTTCATCTCGTCTAAGACGCGCAAAATCTCCTCGCCTACGGCGCCGGTAGCGCCTACGATGGCGATATTGTAACTACTCATCCTCTCCTCCTTTTAAAATTTCATCGCTAGGGCCGTCGCTCTGCGAATTTTTACTATCCAAATTTGAATTTAATAAATTTTCATCCTGCGCAAGCTCGTCCGCTTCGCCCTCGTCGCCCTCCTCAGCTTTCGGGCAGGTCGCGATGCTCACGACGTCGTCGCCCTCGACATTTACGACGATGACGCCGCTGGTGTTGCGGCCCGCTTTGCGGATGCTTTGCATATCCACGCGGATCATCTTGCCGCTCGTAGTAAGCGCCATAAGATCCATCTCCTCATCGACCATCACGACGCCGATGAGCTCGCCCGTACGGTTGGTGAGCTTCATGCAGATGACGCCCTTGCCGCCGCGGTTTGTGAGGCGATACTCGCTCGCGGTCGTGCGCTTGCCGATGCCTTTTTGGCTCACGCTTAAAATTTCTTGCATATCGCTTAGAATAAACGCGGCGCCGATGACCTCGTCGCCTTTTTCTTTAAATTTAATCCCCTTTACGCCACGAGCGATGCGCCCCATCTGGCGAATTTTATTTAGATTAAATTTAAGGCACATTCCCTTTTTCGTAGCGATGAAGAGCATATTTTCGTTGGCGCTTTGCGGCTCGCCCTCTTGCGCGCCCTCGTCTTGCGAAATTTCATCTGAAATTTCATCCTCGCTTCCCTCCAAAATATCCTGCTCGGTCTGCTCTAGAATTTCTTCAGCTTCGCCGCCGTCCAGATCGTCGCCGCTTAGAGCGCCTCCTTTGTAGTTTTGCATCTCCTCGGCGCTGTTTGGAGCGATGAGAGCGGTTACGAGAGTGTCGTCCTCATCCAGGCTGATAGCGCGGATGCCAAGTGAGCGGATGTTTTTAAACTCGCTTAAATTTGTGCGTTTTACGATGCCGTTGCGAGTGAAAAATACGAGCGACTTGCTCGGATCAAAATCGGTCGTAGGGATGATCGCCATAATCTTTTCGTCCGCGCCGAGCTGGATTAAATTTACTACCGCCTTGCCCTTTGCGGTACGCGAACCCTCAGGAATTTTATAGACTTTAAGCCAGTAAAGCTGCCCGCGGTCGGTGATAAACATAAGCGTGTCGTGAGTGTTGGACGTAAAAAAGCTCTCGATGAAGTCGTCATCGTACGTCGTGACCGCCACGCGCCCCTTGCCGCCGCGCTTTTGCTTCTCGTAAGTCTTGCTAGGCACGCGCTTGATGTAGCCGCGATGAGTGATCGTAACGACCATATTTTCATTCGCGATGAGATCTTCGATGTCGATATCCTCGTAGTCATCGACGATTTCGGTGATGCGCGGACATTTAAATTTATCTTTGATCTCTAAAAGCTCATCTTTGATGATACCTTCAATCAGCTCCTCGCTCTTTAGGATCGCATCAAGCCGCTTGATCTCGGCTAAAATTTCTTTTAGCTCCTCCTCGATCTTTTCGCGCTCAAGTCCCGTTAAGCGGCTTAGCCTCATATCCAAAATCGCGCCCGATTGCGCCTCGCTAAGTCCGAATCTGCTCATTAAATTTTCGCGCGCGACGTTTGTATCGGCGGAGTTTCTAATCACGTCGATCACTTCGTCGATATTATCTAGCGCGATCTTTAAGCCCTCCAAGATATGCGCTCTGGCGCGCGCTTTTTGAAGCTCAAAAATCGTGCGGCGGATGATGACGGTTTTTCTGTGGTTCAAAAACAGTTTCAAAAGCTCTATCAGCGTGAAAATCTTCGGCTCTTTGCCGTCGATTGCGAGCATTATCACGCCGAAGGTCGCCTCCATCGTAGTTTGCTTAAATAGATTATTCAGTACGATCTCGCTCATCGCGTCGCGCTTAAGCTCGATTACTACGCGAATTCCGTCGCGATCGCTCTCGTCGCGCACTTCGGAGATGCCCTCAATCTGCTTTTCTTTTACGAGATCTGCAATCTGCTCGATCAGGCGCGCCTTATTGGTTTGATACGGCAGCTCGTCGATTACGATGACATCTTTACTAGCCTTTTTTTCGATATGGGTTTTAGCGCGAATTTTAACGCGCCCTCTGCCCGTTTTATACGCTTCGATGATCCCCTTTTTGCCGTAGATTATGCCGCCGGTCGGAAAATCGGGACCCTTGATCTCGCCCATTATCTCCTCTAGGCTTGCGTTTTTATTCTCAAGCAGTATCAAAAGACCGCCTACGAGCTCATCTAGGCTGTGCGGTGGGATATTCGTCGCCATTCCCACGGCGATTCCGCTCGAGCCGTTAAGCAGTAAATTCGGCACGCGCGCAGGCAGGACGTCGGGCTCGTTTAAGCTCTCGTCGTAGTTCGGCACAAAATCGACCGTCTCTTTGTCCAGGTCTTTTAGCAGCTCCTCGGCTAGCGGCGTCATACGCGCTTCGGTGTATCTCATCGCCGCCGCTCCGTCGCCGTCGATCGATCCGAAGTTTCCCTGCCCGTCCACGGAAGGAATTCTCATCGAAAAGCTCTGCGCCATTCGCACGAGTGCATCGTAAACGGCGGTATCGCCGTGCGGATGGTATTTACCGATGACGTCGCCTACGATACGAGCGGATTTTTTGTATGGCTGGCGAGAGCCCACGCCAAGATCGTTCATCGCATATAAAATTCGCCTATGCACCGGCTTTAGGCCGTCTCTGGCGTCGGGTAGCGCGCGACCGATGATAACGCTCATCGAGTAATCAAGATAGCTCGTCTTGATTGATTCTTCGACGTCTATATCGATGATCTCTTGATTTTCAAAAATATTTTCTTGCATAAAGATCCTTTTAAAATTTAACGAGCGATTATAGCGAATTATTCTTTTGCATTAGCTAAAACCAAGCCGCACACGGGCATAAAGCCGCCATCGATCAAGCTCTCGCGCGCTTGCAGCATGCTAAGGCCCGAGGTGATGATGTCGTCTACCAGGATCACGGGGAATTGCGGCGGGGTTAAAATTTTAAAATTTCGCTTGTGTTTTAGGCGAAATTCCAAACTCTGTCCCGTGTATTTGACGCGGTTTTGCGCGCGTAGGCAGTGAAATTTCGGCTCAATCAGTTCGCTTTTTAGAGCGCGGGCTAAGATCGCCGTGTGCGAATATCCGCTACGAGCGTCATCATCCAGCGGCACGGCGTTAAATTTAAAAATTCCGTCCGTTTTAAACGTTTCGTAGTTTTGCGGATTTGCATAAATTTCGCGCCGCAGATGAATCGGGAATTTCGCTAGGCTTAAAGAAGCTATGCGCGCAAGCACCGCAGCGCCGTATTCGTGATGTTTAGAAAGTATGAGCTCTCGAATTTCGGAGTAGCCGTAGTAGTAAAACACGCTAAAGCCCTCCACCTGCCGCATACTTAGGCGGCATTCGGCTAAATTTGCGGCGCAGGCGGCGCAGATCGTGCGCAGGCTAAACGCGCCGCAATTTACGCAGCGCATCTAAAGCGTTAAGATGATTTGATCGGCGGATTTTTTGACGATGTCGCCAAGCAGGCTTTGCACGAAAGGATTAAGCGATCTAGCCGTGCGAAGCGCGGTAAATTGGCTCTGATCCTGCGAAACGCGCTTGGTCGTAGTTTTGTTGCCCTGCACGATAGAGATCGCGATCTCGCCTCTTGCGCTCATATTTTCCTTCGAGTAGCCGTTGATCGCTGCCGAGATGCTTCTAATATTTACGGTTACGATATTCGGGCTTGCCGGATCGATCTTTACGCCGCGAGCCTCAAGCTCCGCGCGCAAGGCCTTGTCGAACCACGCCGAGAGATTGTTTTTTAAAAGCACTTCATCGACGAGTTTGCCGTCGTTGTCGTTTATAACGGCGATTACCATCTGATTTTCGCGCTGATCGTTGATCGCGTTGATATTTACCGACTTGCCGCTTACGGTCTGATCGGCCTTAGAGAGATATGGATTTAGGCTGATGACGCTGCTGGTTTGCGAGCAGGCGACAAAAAATAGCGCAAAGACGCCGAGTAAAAATTTTTTCATTTCGATCCTTTTTTCTGAAATTCGGGCGCATTGTAGCACTAAATTTAAAATTTATAGATTTTTTTGTATCATTGTAAGATCAAAGGAGAAATTTTGCAAGCACTCGCTTTAAAATACAGACCCAAAAGCTTCGAGCAGCTCATCGGTCAAGACGCCGTCGCCAAAAGCCTTGCGCACGCGCTGGATTCGGGCAGACTGAGCCACGCATATCTTTTCAGCGGACTTCGCGGCAGCGGCAAAACCTCGACGGCTAGGATTTTTGCCAAAGCGCTTTTATGCGATAAAGGCCCCACCGGCAAGCCGTGCGAGGTCTGCGATAACTGCGTAATGGCAAACGAGGGGCGCCACATCGACATTATCGAGATGGACGCCGCCAGCCACCGCAAAATCGACGATATCCGCGAGCTTATCGAGCAGACGAAGTATCATCCCGCAAGCGCGCGCTTTAAAATTTTCATTATCGACGAGGTGCATATGCTCACCAAAGAGGCCTCCAACGCGCTTTTAAAGACGCTTGAGGAGCCGCCTAGCTACGTAAAATTTATCCTTGCGACTACCGATCCGCTCAAGCTTCCAGTCACGGTACTATCGCGCACGCAGCACTTTCGCTTTAAGCCGATCGCTAAAAGCGCCGTCGTAGCGCATCTGGAGCAAATTTTAAAAACCGAAAACATCGCTTACGAAGAGGGCGCGCTCGAAATTCTAGCGCGCAGCGGCTCGGGTTCGCTACGAGACACGCTCACGCTCCTCGATCAGGCGATTATCTTTAGCCGCGAAGGCATCACGCAGCGCGCGATCGCCGATATGTTAGGCCTGCTAGATCCCGCTAAAATAGGCGAAATTTTAGACATCGTGCTGCGCCAAGACCGCGCCGGCGCGATCGAGATCATCAAAGAGGTCGAAAACTACAACGCCGAGACGATAATCGACGAGATGATCGCAAATTTAAAGGATAAATTCCTGCGCCGCGACGCGAAATTTAGCCTGCTGATGTATGAGCGGTTTTTCCGCATTTTAGCGGGCGCTAAGAGCATGCTCGCCATCAGCCCCGACAATACTTACGCGATTTCTATGATGATTTTTATGATGATGGAGGCGGTCAATCTGCGCGAGATCGACGAGCTGATCGAGGTCGGCAGATCCCTGGATCAAGGCGAGGGCTATCCTTCCGCTTCGGCGCCTAATTTAAACGCGCAAAACTCTGCGCCGAATTTTAGATCGAATTCCAATCAAAGCGCGTCATTTGCGTCAAATAGCGAACCGGGCGGCGCGGCTTTTGCACAGAGCGACCAGGGTAGCGCGACAAGCGGAGTGCCGAGCTTTACTGCGAGTGCAAAACGTCCCGCAAGCTCGGCGCAAAACTCCGGTGCCAGCGGTGCAGTGAAACAGAACCTTGACGCAGGCGGCGAGATCAAACCGGGCGCAGCGGCGCAGGCGCAAAATTCTAACTCTTCCGTCAAGACGGGCGCTCAAAATGAAATTTACGAGAATTTTTTAGCCAAAATTTACGACCGCGATTATGATTTGGGCGAGAAATTTAGCAAGTGCGTGGAATTTTTAAAGTTCGAGCGCGGCACGCTGTATCTGCTCTCGCGCGCGCAGGGACAGGACAGAGAGTACCTGCGCAAGGGCTCGCGAGCGATAAATAGCGTGCTAAAATCGCTTTTCGGCGAGAGCGCAAAAATAAAAATCGAGCAAAGCGCGCCGCAAAACGGCGATGATCCCGCCCAAAGCAAGCGCGATCGGAATTCCGCACGCGGCGCAACCGCTACGCAAAGCAAGAATTCTACGAAAGGCGCGACTTCCGAATCCGGCGCCGATACTGCGCGCCCGAGAAATTCGACCTCACAAAGCCATGTAAATTCCGCGTCGCAAAATTTTACTGAAAGCTCAATCTCTAGCAGCGTGCAAGAAAATCCCGAATCTACGCAAGCGAGCGAGCAGAGCTGTGCACCGCAAATAAATTCCGCCGCAGATGAGGCGCAAGCCGCAAAATTGCAAACGGATGCGGCAAGAAATTCCGAGCAGCAGAATTCGAAAAATTCTACGATACAAAATTTTGCGCAGCGAAATTCCGCGACGAATTCCAATTCGCAAAATTCCGCTTCAAATTCCAAGCTGCAAAATTCCGAAATTTCTGCAGGAGACGACGGCGGGGAAAAGGATGATCTGTTAAGATCCACCGATCCGCAAAACTACGCCGCAAAGCCTCGCGATACGAGCAAGAGCGTGCGCGCCGCCAAGGCAGGCCTCGCCGAGCTCGCAAACGGCGCGCAGGACGGCAAGGAAATTTTGATCTCTGAGATAAATAGGCTATTCGGCGAGCCCACCAAAATCACAGAATAGCGCTCGCTGCGGATTAAATTTATCTCCGTGCGATTTTAAAATTTAAACGGCAAAGGCAGTATATAAATTTACGCGGCGAATGGAGCTCGCACGATAAATTTTAAAATTCGCGGCGCACAATCAAGCTCTAAAGAGCGAACTTTTAAATTTGATCGTCAAAGCAAGCTTTAAATTTTCACCAAAGCAGACTTTAAATTTAACCGCCTAAGGAATCTAAAATTTATGCGCCGCAGCAGTCTAAATTTAGCGCACCGCAAGTATTCACGCAGTCTGTCCCATGCAAGCTCAAATCTAAATTTAAACGCGCGCTCACTATGATTCCAAAGATAAAATTTTGCGCGTCTGTTATAGAAAATATAAAATTCCGCGCTCATCGGTACCCTGCTCTCTGCGATACGGTTTTAGCCGTACCCATGCCTGATGCGTTCCCTCAGACTTTTATAAAACTTTTCAATACGACTTTAGCCGTATCCGCGCAGATACTAGCGAGAAAACGCAGGCTCTGATCGCCCGCGAGCGCCGTAAGTCAAAGCCAAATTTCGCCATGGTAAAACCGCAGCAAGCCGAGCCGCCTTGAAATTTTAAAGAATTTATCTCGCAAACGTGCGGCGGTCCGCGATGCTCACTTATGAATTTTACGCGAACGCGGCGGGCGAATTAGCTAAAATTTAGCGCTTTTGGTGTAGAATTAGAGCAAATTTCAATCCAAAGGTCATCAAAATGCGCGGATATAAAATTTTCTCCGGCACCGCAAATCCCGAATTTGCCAAAAAAATCTCCAAATATCTCTCGCTACCGCTTAGCGAATGCGCGATCAAAACCTTCAGCGACGGCGAAATCAGCGTCCAGATCGGCGAGAGCGTGCGCGGTAAGGACGTCTTCGTCATCCAGCCTACATGCGCGCCGACGAATTCCAACCTAATGGAGCTTTTGATCCTAACCGATGCGCTTAAGCGCTCCAGCGCGAGCTCGATCACGGCGGTCGTGCCATACTTCGGCTACGCTCGCCAAGACCGCAAGGCGGCTCCGCGCGTGCCGATCAGCGCAAAGCTCGTGGCAAATATGATGCAGACGGCAGGCATCGACCGCGTCGTCACGATGGATCTGCACGCGGGGCAGATACAGGGCTTTTTCGACGTGCCGGTCGATAACCTCTACGGCTCGCTGATATTTTTGGATTATCTGAAAGAGAAAAATTTAAAAAATCCGATCATCGCTAGCCCTGACGTTGGCGGCGTCGCGCGCGCTAGAAGCTTCGCTAAAAAGCTCTCGCTCGATCTGGTGATCGTCGATAAGCGCCGCGAGGAGGCGAACAAAAGCGAGGTGATGAACATCATCGGCGACGTCGCAGGCAAGGACGTGATCCTAATCGACGATATGATCGATACCGCGGGCACTATCGTCAAAGCCGCGGGCGCATTTAAGGAACAGGGCGCGAAGAGCGTTAGCGCGTTTTGCACGCACGCCGTGCTAAGCGGCCCGGCATATGAGCGCATCGAAAGCGGCGCGCTGGACGGCCTAGTCGTGACCGACACGATCCCGCTAAAGCAGGAAAGCGACCGCATCAAGGTAATCAGCGTCGCTCCGCTTTTCGGCGAGGTTATCAGGCGCGTATATCACGACGAGAGCGTAAATAGCTTATTCAAATAAAATTTTAAAATTTAAAGCGTTGTGCGGTTTGTTTTAGACAGCCGCGGGAATGCGAACCAGGCGCTTTGTAGTAAGAGGTCGCGGCATAGCCGCAAACCAAGCGCTTGCGCTTATGGGCTCTAAATTTATAGCGTTTGAACTCGCTGCGATTTAACTATCGGGAATTTAACTGCGACGCGAAATTTAGCTTCTACGCGGTAAATTTACCTCTGCGCGACATTTACTCCGCGCGGCGGAAAAATTTAACTGCAACCGCAAAGCAAATTTGCCGCACTAACCGCTGCAAGTCGCATTTTAATCCGCCATATTAACTCCGAGAGACTGCATTTTAAATTTGCCGTAAAATTTTCTGTATTTGATGAGATCGCGCAGCGCCGCTACGCTTTAAATTTATGATAATTTGCCGCACATTCGCTATCTGTCCGTGCAGCTGCGCTTCTGCAAAACTCGCATCCGCTAAATCATGCAAACCTCGTTTTTAAATTTCGCCGCGAAATCCGCAGCACGCGCCGGCAAGAATGCACCCGCCGATCGCGTTTAATTTTAGCGCCGAAATTCTTTATATTTTAGAGTATTGTAAGACTCAAAATGCCGTGCTTATCAAGCGCTCGCAGCTTCATTGGCGACGGGCTATCGATATATCGGTAGCCCTCAAGCAATCCGCTTCTTTAAATTTTTACCGCTCAAGCTCGCAGCGATTTTTTAAAATCCCGCGATTTAAAAGCTCGCGAGACGTCAAAAAATCATTTATGATTTAGCCAAATGCGGCATCAACGCGTGCGTTGCGCCCAAGCTGGCCGCTAAAATTTCTTTATAATCTCCATCAAATGCTTGACAAGAGCCGTAATTGCGGCATTTTCATAGCTATCATCCGTATTTTGCAACGCTATGGTTTTCATATTGCCGAAAAATCCCGGATCGTAATGCTCGATGTCATTTTGCACGTAGCTTCTTAAAATTTGGCCGTTTCTTACTAGTTTAACCTCATAAATAAACTCTATGCCACCGATTCTATCGCTAGGAAACGGAGTAGCTTCGCCGGTAAAGCCCCTGTGGTGCTTTATTGTAATTTTAAGCTCATCGGTAGAGTTTTGATCCAGCAGGTTCGCCTCTTTTAGCGCCGCTAAAAGCTGCTCGTTGTACTTTTTCTCGACTGCTTCCGGCGATTGATAGACAAATTTTTTCGGATTATGGTTTTGGAAGTGTTGGTAGGTAATGCCTTTGAATTTATACGCGCTTGCGATCGGCACTTTCGGTTGAGACTGTCCACAACCTGCGAAAAACAACGCCGCAAGAAGCAAAGCAAAAAATTTTTTCATTTTTTCTCCTTTAAAATTTTGTGCAATTATATAAAAACGGGGTTTAGCCCGGGCTAAATTTACGATCTTTCGGCGCCTACGCACGTCGAATTTTTTATAAATTTGAGCGAAAGCGCAAAAATTTTAAGCGTAGCTAGACGGCCAAATTTCAAATCCTTTAAATTTGAAACCAGCTTAAATTTCAAAGCCTATTCAAATTTAAAATTTAATCCGAATTTGATCTGAAATTTTATAAAATTCCACCGTTTTAAACGGGCTTTAAAAGCGCGCGCAAGCTGTTTCGCAAGCCCGAAAGGAAGGGAGCTTTATGCCTACTTTTACTACCAAAGACTACAAAGCCGCCCTTCGCAGCCGCGGCTCACGAACCAAGAGCACAGGCGGATTTAGCGTCAAAAACGACAACTCTTTCATCGTGATATTCTCCGTTACGATGATGGCTTTTATATTTTTTTACGGCGTTTTAACCGGGCTTGATTTAGATAAGCTCTTTTTCGCAGAAAGCCGTGGAGGAGGGCGTTACAGTAATGGGCTATTGGGACTTATAATCGCCGGTATAGCTTGGTACAAAGGAAGTGACGGCGATGGGCTGTATAAATTTAACGACTATGCGATCACCTTCGTCTCGGGCGCGCATAATAGAGAAATCCTGCTTTCTAACATCGACTATATTAAGCTTACGCCCGGCTTTTTGCGCACCTGCACGAGCTATACGGCGCTTAGCCACTCCCGCTACGTAAAAAACGAGCAACTCTTTAAATTTGGGATTGGATCGATGATCGTGCTATGGCTAGTCGGTATCGCCATGAGCGAGCAGCTAACTATGGCATATGAGATGCTGGCGGCGGGTATCGTGATATTTTTCTTTGCCAAGGCGCTCTCATCTTGGAAACTAAACGGCGATTTTCAGAGCATATTGCTGCGCGACACCGTGCTGATCCGCGGCAAGGATCTAAACGACCGTGTGCTGTGGTTTGCGATCACGCCCGGTCGCAACGACCGCCGCAGGCTACGCGCCTATTTCAAAGAGCATCTTGACTTCGACATCGACGGCGGCTAATTTTGGCTTAAAATTTAAAGGCTCAGGTATAGACCCGGTAGCAGAATTTTACGACGCAAAATTTTAAGGCAAATTTCACGCGGCGAAATTTCGCGATGCAAATTCTACCGAGCAAAATTTCGCGGCGTAAAATTCTACGATATAAAATTTGCAGGGCAAAATTTCACGGCGTAAATTTCAAAGCCGCGAATGCACGGCACGATATTTGCGGCTCTATACGGCAAACTCCACCTCGCTTAGCCGCCTCAAATTATCAAACGAAAAGAGCGCATCATTTTTAAAATTCGCTACGATCTTGCCCGCCGCTTCGCTAAATTTCGTGCCGTTTCTAATCAAAAGCGCCCCCCGATAAAACGGCGTGATTTAGCTGAAATGTGCCTATGTAATCGCGCGCCAAAGAGATGAGCTCGCTTGCGTCCATATCGGGCTTGATCGTACCATCTGGCGCCACGCACTCGCCTGCCGCGAACGCCACAAACACCGCTCCGCCGGCGTGCGGGCAGCGGTAGTAGATTGTCGGCTCCTGCGATAGCCCGCACGCAATCGCGCTTAGAGCATGCCCGTTTATCTCCGCACTTAGTGCAAGCTAGGCGTGCCAAGCTTCGCTAGCCCGTGCCGCAAGCCAAAATCGCGCACATCTCACGCAAGGGTAAGCAGCCGCTCATCGAGGCGATTTATGTTCTCGTACCCCACAGCCACGTGCGGCTACCGCTTGCTTCGCTACCGATATACCAAATGGCGCGCGGCGCATCATCGCCGAAGAGGGTCTCACCGCGCTCAAAAGCCACAGACTGGCGCCTGCCCTTTACGATCAGCTTCGAGCCCATCTCTTGCACCCTTACGCCGCAGCCTAAACATGCCGAAAACAGATCGGTAAAGCTGCTCCTATCCACGCCTAAGCGGTCTAAAATTTCATCTTTCTCCTTTTTTTACGCCGATAAATTTAACGCTTTTGCTGTATTTATCGGCACGCCCTACTATACGCCGCGCTTAGCTATGGAATTTAATTTTATCTGCCGCCTACACTATGACGATTTCATGCGGCACGCAGTAAAATTTAATCAAATTTTATAAAGTCGCAGCGGATAAAATTTCATAGCGGATGCCATCGGGATAAAATTTTGCAGAAGGCGACGGGCACGGCGAGTATAACTGTAGGAGATGACGGGCGCGACCGCAATGATCAGCTGGCGGACATAAAATTTAAACCGCTCGCGGAATGTTAAATTTGAAAGATGAAATTTTAGCCTAACGGCAAGCGGCAGAATTCTACGACCGAGCAGCGAGCGCTAGAGCCTAAAGCGGCGCAAAATGGGTGCACAGCAGCGAATGTATCAGCTCGGACGACGAGCGATAGAGCTCAAAACGCCGTGCAGTCATAAAATTTAAATCGTCTCTTAGGATCGTGAAATTTAAAGACGAAATTTCACACCGAACGACGAGCCGCTAAATTTAAACGCCCGAACGATCGTCAAAATTTGAAGGCAAAATTTTATAACCGCGCGGCAAAAGATAAAATTTAGATCACCCGCTCAAGTATAAAATTTAATCGATCTTTAGCACGCTCAAAAACGCCTCGCTCGGCAGATTTACTTTGCCGATTGCTTTCATGCGCTTCTTGCCCTCTTTTTGCTTCTCGAGCAACTTGCGCTTGCGCGTGATATCGCCGCCGTAGCACTTGGCGGTCACGTTTTTGCCCATGGCGCGGACGTTTTCGCGCGCGATGATCTTGTTGCCGATGCTTGCTTGGATCGCGACTTCAAAAAGCTGCCGCGGTACGATCTCCTTCATCGCTTTGACGAGGTCGCGCCCCTTAGATTCGGCCTTTGAGGCGGGTACGATGATCGAGAGCGCATCGACCGCTTCGCCGGCGACGCGGATGTCGAGCTTGACTAGATCGCCGCGCCTATAATCGATCGGCTCGTAATCAAAGCTCGCATAGCCCTTGGTGCAGGATTTGAGCTTGTCGTAAAAGTCCATTATGATCTCGTTTGTAGGCACGTCGTATTCGAGTAGGACGCGCTCAGGCGTGATGTAATCCATCTTGGTTTGGATGCCGCGGCGCAAATTTAAAAGACTGATGAGATTGCCCAAAAACTCGCTCGGGGTGATGATGGTCGCCCTGACGTAGGGCTCCTCGATGCGCTCGATGAAATTTGGCGCGGGAAGCTCGCTGGGGCTGTGTATTCGCACGCACGAGCCGTCCGTGAGATACACGGCATATGTGACGGTCGGCGCTGTGGCGATGAGATCGAGATCAAACTCGCGCTCGAGCCGCTCCTTCACGACTTCCATATGCAGTAGCCCCAAAAACCCGACGCGAAAGCCGAATCCTAGCGCGAGCGACGTTTCAGGCTCGTAGCTAAGCGAGCTGTCGTTTAGGCTGAGCTTATCCAAAGCGTCGCGCAGATCTTCAAATTTATCGGTCTGCACGGGATAGATGCCCGCAAACACGAAGGGCTTGGCCTTCTCAAATCCGCCCACCGGCGCGGCGGCACGTTTTTTAAAAAGCGTGATCGTATCGCCCACCTGCACGTCGGCGACGTTTTTTAGCCCCATTACTACGATGCCCACTTCGCCGCTGCTAAGCTCGCGGGTTTTGGCGGGCGCAAGCGGGTTGGGATACATCAGATCAAGCACCTCGTGGCGGTTCTCGCTACCCATGATATAGACCTCGTCGCCCTTTTTCAGCACGCCGTCGTATAGCCTCGCAAGCGCGAGCGCGCCTAGGTAGTTATCGAACCAGCTATCGTAGATGAGTGCTTTAAGCGGCGCGGCGTCGTCCGTTTTGGGTGCGGGGATGCGAGTGATTATCGCCTCTAAAAGCTCCTTGATACCCGCGCCCGTTTTGGCGCTAACCTCGATCGCGCTGCTACAATCAAGCCCGATGACGTGCTCGATCTCCTCTTTTACGCGCTGCGGATCGGCGGCGGGCAGATCGATTTTATTGAGCACGGGGATGATCTCGAGGTTGTGCTGTAGCGCGATATAGACATTTGCGATGGTCTGCGCCTGCACGCCCTGGCTCGCGTCCACGACGAGGATCGCCCCCTCGCAGCTAGCCAGCGAGCGCGATACCTCGTAGCTAAAATCCACGTGCCCCGGAGTGTCGATCAAATTTAAAACGTATTTCTCGCCGCCAAGCTCGTACTCGAGCCGCACGGACTGCGCCTTGATCGTGATGCCGCGCTCCTTTTCGATATCCATCGTATCCATGATCTGGCTGCTCATCTGGCGCGCCTCGACGGCGTTGCACTCGCTAATCAGGCGGTCTGCGAGCGTGGATTTGCCGTGGTCGATATGCGCGATGATGCTGAAATTTCTGATGTTTTTTGTTTTCAAGTGGCTTTCCTGATGAAATTTTAAGCCGCATTGTGCCGAAATTTCATTTAAAAACGGGTAAATGAGGAGGCGATATTTACGAACTAAAAATTTATACAACGAAGTAAAATTCGTAAGCCGCTACGGGCGATAGAATTTTAAAAAATTATTAATTAAGTGGCATGCTTTGCCACAACGGAGTTTGACGGCAAGAATTAGACGCTATTTACGAACGGAAATTCTGCGGCTATATTGAAATGTAAAATTTCACGTAACAAAAAATTGTAATAAGCCTTGCGTGATTACGCTACGCGAAACTTACAATGCTGATGGTTGAGAATTTTAATAAACGGGAGGAGGATCGTCATATAAAATTTTACTTTGAAATTCTACCGCTTGAGATTAGCGCGCAATTCTATGCTGTTACGGCGCACAAATCTCAATGAGCAAAATTTTACCGCCAAGTCTTATAGTAGAATTTCGCAATTTAAAATTCTAAAAAATTTTATCTCGTAAAATTTACAGACAAAAATTTGCAAAGCAAAATTCCAAAATATTTGTCGCCAAGAAAACCAAAATTTCGCTCATAAAAAAAGGCTAGCCAGGAGGCTAGCCTTTATGCTACGAGCTTACGCAGATGCTACCAATCAGTCTTTTGATTGTAGATATCGCGAACATCGCCAGAATCTAGAATTCTAGTCGAAGTATCGCTAGTACTATTGTCTGACGAGCTACCACCAGCGAACGATCCTACGTCATCCGCTATGCCCGATTTAACTTGACCTTCACCGCCCCAGACCGTAGGTTTAGACTGCTTTATATGTACGCGAAGAGGATTATAATACTGTCGTACGCCTGGATACTTTTTAGAGTAGGCTCCTCCATCATTTGCAGTAAACATAGTCTTATCATTTAAGGCTGGAGTATGAATAAGCCATGGATTAGTAATGATACGTATTGTAGCATAACCGGCCGCATTACTGCTGATAGTTATATTCTCTTTACCCTTTTTTACTTTTTTTTCTCTTCCAATATTTACTTCTACGTCGCCTTCCTTAGCCAGACTGTCATAGGCGCTTACAAACTCTGCACCTATATCTTTTAAAGTAGCCTTTGTATTTACTACAAACTTCGTAAAATCAATCAAGCTACGATCTTCAGCCGCTAGCACAGTAAATATATTCGAAGCTTTAACATTATTCGAGGAATCAATCACAACCGGGGCTTCATAGGCAAGATTTTCATTAGGCGCAGGCATATTCGAACACATATCGGTTCTACCACAATAAATCTGCGTATAAATAGGAACAGATATTGGAGTCCCAGTAGTAGCTTGCTGCACTATAGCTCCCAAACTTTTATCGTACGATGTACCATAGACAAATAGGGCGTAAGTGCCTACATTATCGCTAAAATCTGTAACGGTAGTGCCGGTTGCGTAAGTTTTGCTATTAGAATTAGCAGTGGCTATATAAGTAGCCTTATTTGCGACGCTTACATTTTCAAGTTTCATCGTATCTTTAGCCTTTCTGGTAATGAAGGTATCGAAATCCTCCCGGGATAGTTTTATATCTTTCTCATTATACGACTCAGAAGCAGTATCTGATATAGCGTTGTATGAGCTATCGAATTTCGATGGCCAAAACTTTCCGTAAGTATTGAGAGCATCTCCATCTTGGATGTTGAAATCACTAGCGTAGATGAGTACTGGAGTGCTAGGAGTTTTATGCATCCTAGCGAAGTTAAAATACACGGTCGAGTCGGGAGTTTGTCCTTCTCTAAATCCTTGCGCCAAAATTCTGAATTCATTTGACTTCGAGTCATAATTAATTCCCGTACCTCCTTGCGGTCTATTGATAAGCCCGCCTCTTAATGAAGCATCAGAGTAGTAATTAAGAGCTATTTTAAGCGGTATAGGTAAGCCATAACCAGCATCACCGCTAGAAGCAGCCTCCTCCCAGTCTGGCATCTCGTCAGTTTTAGAAGAGTCCTTGCTACTTCTTACGTTATATTTATAGCATCTGCTATCATATCCAGTGGAACCTAGGCATACGTTAGAATCCTTAGCAAAATACTGCGTATCGCTAGGAATCTCGTATTTAACGGCAGGTTTATTAGGATATGGCGCATAATTCGTCTTTTTGCTAGTTTCGCTAAAATCAGTAGCCTTAGAGCAACGTCCGTCAGCACTATTGCTTTGACAATCAAATCCGAAATTTAACTTAAAGTCAAAGTCACTTGAGAATCCACACACAGCCTGAGACTTACCACCAACATCTTGCATATATCCGTCGTAAAGCGTAGCAATGACATCTTTGTATACTTTATCGGATAGATATGCTACTGCATTGACCTTAAGCTTAGCTAGCTGACTTATCTGATGCGTCACCGCTAAATTTTGTGTAGAATTATCACTGCCATATATTACTACATCTTTCTCAATATCCGGAGCGTTGAAATATGTATACGCAGATATTCCACCCGAAATATTATTATCACCTACGCCGATTGTCACGCCGTTATCTAGGCTTGTAAGAGATATTCTGATACGATCCGGTCGGTAGCGCAATACAATATTATCATTTATCGCTTTATCTTTGTTGGCAGCAATTCTCATGCCTACGTCGCAGCCTACCATACCCTTAGCATTAGGAGTATTGCTAGATGAATTGATGATACATTTAGCGCTCTTCCACTTCTTAGAGTATGTCTGATCGGAGTAGGCATCCGTCCACGAGTTATCATAGATATTTACCAGCACATCGCCGACATTATAGTAATTAAAAATTTTATCGGCATCTTTACCTATGGTTTCGGTATAGATAACGGCATAGCTTTTATCTTTTGCCTCAGGATTTTTTCTAGACTGGGTCATAAGATATGCGCCTTGAACATGACCTTTACTATCAAATTTTGCAACGCCCTCCATCTCTTCGATATTTCTAGCGTTAAAATTCGCCCATAGGCTTATAGCATTTTTATCCCATACTCTTCTAAATGCTGCGTCAAATTTCGAGCTTGTGCCATTTAATACGCACGAGACATCATCGCTCTTGCCAAAAGAGCCTTTTTTGATGGCTTCCGGATCAATCTCATATTTGCCTATTTCGGCATTGTATTTAGCACCGGAATATTCCACTGCGGTACCGCCATAACAACTATCTTCTTTAACGCCACGTTTTAATGTAGTGGAAGCATTCTTTCTATCTACATAATAGGATTGAGTAGTGACATTAGCCGCGCATTCATTAGATATAAACGGACGCAAATAGGTTTGAATACCACGAATCTTGGTTGATATATCTTGAGTATCGTCGGAATCTGCGCCATAACTTTTACGCAGATGATAACGTTGATTGCCAAGATCGCCACCGATTTCTGCTGTGTAGTTAGGTACGCCGTTGTCACTATAGCTTCTGGCCGATATTACATGAGCCAAGATATCTGCATTTTGTGTATAATCGCCACCTACGCGCAGATTACTAGGATTAAGTACGCTGGAGCCATCGCCTTTTTTAGTTATATCGCCGCTAGCAGTGATATCTACGATCTTGCTATACTTGCCCGAATTCTTCAGTGCTTCTGTATCTACATTAAAATATGCAGGGCGAAGCACGAAGTTATCGCTACCGCATATGTGAAACGAGCCGTCTTTTGACATTTTAATACCAAACTCATCGCTAGCCGTATCTATACTCTTTTCAAGCCTATCTAGTTCCTTCTGTATTTTATTTTCCCAAATATCTTTCTTTTGCTCTGCGGTTAGTTTTTCGTTGCACCAGTCGAATTTCTCCCCGGTTTCACAATATCCGTATTGCTTTTTAAGCTCCCATTTCTTAAGCTCTAAATAATAAGCCTTAGGATCGCTATTATTTAAATCTTTATTTTTTATATACTGATCTAAATCAGATCTTGAGGTAGCTTGCTCGTCCGGACGATAGCTAAGCATAAACGTAAGACCCTGATACGCGTCTCCTATTTCTATATTATTTAGCTCTAAAATAGACTTGTCTTTAAAATCCACTTTCTTATCTATGGAATAAGCATCGCCATTTAGTTTAAATGGAATTTTTAAAGAGTCTGTTACGGATCGGCATGAGTAAACTGCACTATTTCCCTTATCACTATCGGCAACTTTATCTGAGGTAGTAGCAGCATTTCTTGCTCTGATGACGGATAAATACAATTTACCACTCAAGTCAAATTTTTCAAGCTTTCTAGCTTCGCTACCGATATATACAAGCTTGCCCGTAAGAGGATCCCTTTTAAAGTATTTGGAATTTGCAGCCGCATCAATATACTCCTCGCATTTACCAGTTTCATCGTCATACTTCTTGCAAAATTGGCTTTCATAATCCGGTCTAAAGATAAGTTTCGCATCGAAAGGCTTATCGGAGACTTGAGTATATAGTCTATCATCGTCGTCATTTTTACTAAAATTCTTATTGACTACCTGCAAACCGCTTAAAGGTAGAATATTAACGCTTTTAGAAACCTTTGTCGCATCGCATAATTCAAGTTCAGAAGCACTATCCATCTCTAGGACAACTCGCTGACCGCCGCCTATATCTAAGCTCATCTTATAGCTTAATGTCACGGCAGGAGCTTGAAGAATTGTTGCGCCCGTATTAACGGTAGCATTAAATTCACCGTATGCTGCCTTGCCCGGTTGCATTAAACCGCCTACGGGTACAGGACTGCCGCCAGGTTTTGGAGAAGCAACCAAATTACCCGCATCTTGACCTATATAAAATTTCAATATATTACCATCAAGCGCAGTAAACTGCCTATCGTTATAGATAGGATCCGTGACATTTGGAGTGCCACCTTTTATGACGTCTTTCATAGTCTTGTATGCACCTTTTTCTCCATCGCGTAAATAGACTAGTTCATCGGCTGCCGCCGCAGGTATGGTATCCGTAGTGGTATTAATAGGATCATTTACGACTAGCTCGTTATTTATAGTAGCGCTATCTTTGGTATAAGTAGCGCCGGCTTGACCAAAGTCGATCGATACTACCGCACCTACTGCATCCTCGCTATTACCGCCGTTTAGTTTGTTTTCAAACCTCATTCTATAATAGATATTTTCACCTGCAACTACCGGGTTTTTGATCTGCTCGGGCTTATTATTAGTAACCTCAGAGCCGCTATATCTGGAGCCTATAACTTTTCCGTGTTGCGGATCTTCATCCTTGGTCCTAAAAAATTTTACCCAGTTTGAGGCATTATATACCTCATACTGATAACACATTTGAGGAATATACATATCTGCAGATATTGCTATCATACTTACGAAGTTTTGATCAGCCTGATCGTTTTTACTATTATACGTAGCGCCCAACTCTAGGCTTATACTGGATTGAGCATTACCCATCTTATCGCTTATATCAAATTCATCCAAATCAACACCCGCCGCTTGCTCTGAACCCGTATAAGACTTACCTCTTAAAACCTCCGGAGTATCGGAATATCTTCCATCTTTATTTATCAATCTTACGATCGTGCCACCGAATATATTAGAAAAATTACTTAAAGAGTCACTACCACGCATGTTAATTCCATTGAAGCGAACGTTTCCCGGTGAGTCTGTATATAAGATATCCATTACACCTGCTCCCTTTTTTCTATTCTCTACTCTAAAAAATTCTTTAGTATTATCGTCTCCGCTCATTTCTGGTCCAAGTTTTGCCTCGCCACCAAAACCCAAAAAGCTAAGTTTAGCATTGACTCTACCACTCCTAGGAGTATAGAAGCCTTTTAGCTCAGCTTTTACATTTACCGATTCATTAACGCCAGACCAAGGCGTAATAGCCATGAAATCACCGTATACAGTTACATTTTTAGGCTTATAGTAATTATTCTTGAATTTTGCTGCTTCCGCATAAGTATATACTTTTTCAACACCGACAGGATTGCTAGGACTTTGCAAATCTCTTATTAAATTATTTCTAGAGTCTTTTGTTTTATCATACACTACGATAATACCCCAGCCACCCCACATACCAAGCCTAATATTTTTTAGTTCGCCGTTAATAAAAGCAGCGCCGGCAGTATCCCTACCTGCGCTCGTTACTATATCTCCTACAGTAAAATCTATGCTATCGGAATAATCTTTGAAATTATCATGAACTATCTTAGTAATATCGGCAAAGCAGCCGTATTCCAAGCGCATCTCTACGCGACCGTTAGTATTTCTTCTGGCATTTTCAGCCCAGTTCCAAGCAGCTACGCCGCTGCACTTACTCCTTGGAATATCTATAACTTGAGTACTTTCTAGGCTTTTTGAACTTTTCATTTTAAATTTGACATGTGTATACCCTTGCGCAAAGCCGGTATGTCCGCTTTTACTGCCATCATACGGATTACTAAGCCTTCGTGTGTCTCTTACATTGCCCTGCCAATATAAAGCCGCAAATACTATATCGCTTTTAGCAACGCCCTTAGGTAATCTTAGAGTAGATTTAGAGCTATTGGTAGAAAATCCACTTGAGTCCTGTATTATATAAGATCCGTTTGCGCCGGCTATAAAATTTTTATCCGCTGTTTTTGTAACGCCGACCCAATCAAAGCTAAGTACAGTGTTTCCAGCTACGGCATAATCGCCGAATACATAGGTACCGGGGCCACCAAATCTAACGACGGGATTTTGATTTTTCCAGTCACGAATACCGCTAAAATTCCAAATTCCACATAATTTACCACTATAAGCATTATACCAATTTTGATCCTTATGGCACTCATCGCTTGAATACCAATACCAATGATACTTACCGCTGCTAGCACTACTGATATAGCCATCGTCCGGAAATTCCCAGGCATCTAGAGTGGCGGGATAAATTTTAATATTCGACCTAACATCATCTGCGAATACGCCCGTCGCGAAACAAAACAACAACGCCAAAATAGGCGCAAAGCTAAAACTCTTAACTTTCATGATACTACCCTCCGGTCAATAACATAATTTTTAGCTACTATTTTACATTTTTTTTGCTTAAATTTAATATGGATATGGAGCAAATATAAATAAATTTTAAAGAATTTCTAAAAGAAAGATTTTATAAAATGCAGTTTTATCTATCTTTAGCTACATTAAAAAATAATATAATAACAAATAAACAACGACTCTCAAACAATTAAAGTAAAGGCGCGATAATTCCGCGCCTTAAAAATTCTAAAATTCTAAAATTCTAAAATTCTAAAATTCTAAAATTCTAAAATTCTAAAATTCTAAAATTCTAAAATTCTAAAATTC
>NZ_CAUQKJ010000013.1 GCF_963518785.1 uncultured Campylobacter sp. | reverse complement strand
GTGCGCAGCTTTTAAAGCGTCTGGCGGATGAGGGCAAGGTCGTTTTCAAAGACGGTTTTTACGAGATCGCGAAAGGCTAGGGCGTTAAATTTTAAAAGCTCTTTCGCGGCGCAGCGCGGCAAAAAGCGGCTTGCATTTTGGCGTCGTCGCAGGCGATGCCCGCCGCATGCGAGCTAAAGGCGGTGCAATGCTAGCTAGCGTTAAATTTGGCGCCGAATTGCGCCGCCGCAAAGATGACGGCGCACCAGGTTTGGGAAACGATCCTGACGCGGCGCGGTGATTTTTAAATAGGCCAAGCTACGCTCAAAAGCGCCATTAAATTATGAAATTTATGCACATGGCGCAAAGATACAGACCCCAAACGGCGCTTTTTGGGTCTCGGCGGATTATTGAAGCAGGCTTAATGGAGATAGCCAAAGCAGGCTTGCCTCGCGAGAGATCGCGAAGTGCGCCTTAAATTTAGCCTGCTTGCCGCGCTTGCTTGGGTTTTTTTGTTCATTTTGGCGAATTTTAATCGCCCGCGTGCTGAATGCGCGCTCATGCACGATATCTGCGTGCTAAAATACCTGCGATCGGATAGTGCATAAACGCCGTGAAATTTTATCGCATACTTCGGTTTTTAAATTTAAAATTTAGCCCGCAGAATTTGATTGCGCCGAAATTTTAGCATAGATCGCGCTAAAAGCCTCGCGCCATAAATCATCGCGGCCGATAAAATTTAATTCGCGTCGTTTTGCCGCGATAAAATTCTATGGAATTTTTTGAGTGGTAACTGCAAAATTTCAAGCCGTTGCGCGTCTTGCGGCGATGCCAAAATTTTAACGCGATAGAATTTCGCAGCGGAATTTTACGCCACTCGGAGCATCCGCTAGAGAGTGTTTGGGCGATAAAATTTAGGGCAGAACTACGGGCAAGATTCTAAGATAAAATTTTGCCCGTTAAGTCTAGCGCGCGACTACTTTGTCGATCCAGTCAAAAAGCTCCTCAAGATCGTAATCGCCGCCGTGTCCTTGCCCCCAAGGCACCGCGAAATCGACGTTCTTGCCCGCATTTTGCAAGCTAAGCGCCAAAATCGCGGGGATCGCAAGCGCCGTATCGCGATCGCTCGCGCCGTGTCGGATGCGGTAAAATTTCGCGCCGTTTTCGTTGCGTACGAAACTCATCGCATCCATCATCTCTACGAGCTGCGCATCCGCGATCAGCACCCCTTTGGCGGGGTCATTCATCGCGCCAAAATCCGTAAAATGCGCCGCGTTAAATTTGGCGCCGCCGAACAGCTCGTTTTCGGGATTTTCAAGCGCAAAGCCGTCGAATGCGGGCGGGGTCTTGGCGCGCGGCTCGGCAGTCGCGTAGCCACAGAAAAGCATATGCGATTGCGATGCGTCGTCCTTGATCTTGGCAGCGAGGTATAGGGGCGCCTTCGCGCGCGGATTTTTCGCCGCAAAATTAGCAAACGATGCCGATATGAGCCCGTTTATGTAATCTTTGAAGCTGCCGTCGCCGTTTTTATCCAGGCTTAGCGCGCGGTCGCCCCCATCCTTTAAGCTTAGCGAGTTCAGATAGGCGGGGAATTGCGCCTTTAGCTCGTCTGAAATTTTAATCTGCGCTGCGCTTAGTTTGCCGCTAATCGTTTTGCGCGCGGGCTTTGCGGCGCTTTGATCCGCGCCTTTTTTGGAATTTTTTTCAGTGCCACTAGAATTTTCGCCGCGCTCGTTAAATCCCGCCACATCAAAGCCGCTAAAATCCATCTTTTCATATTCGCTCTGCGCGCCGAACATCCACTCATACGCCGCGTCCGCGTGCTTTAGATTTGTGATCGGGCAGTATGCGGACGCCGCGTAAATTTTATCGCTAGCCTTCGCAGCGCCCAGCTCTTGCAGATACGGCTCGTACGCGGCCTCGTCCCCGCTCGCGCCTAAAAGCGCTGAGAGCGCCGCCTGCGCTCGTGCCGTTTGAGATGATTTTGTTCGCGTCCCCCGGCATCGCCGCGTCGTTAAATTTCAGATACCGCACGGCTGCCTTTAGATCAATGATCGCTGAGGGCGCCTTGCCGATATAATCGCCGTTTGCGTCCTTTAGCGTGCGTCTGCGCGCTGCGGGAGCGGCTACGACGTAACCGCGCGAAAGCGCCGTAGCGATCGCGTTTGGCTTGCCGCTTTCGTCTATTTTGACCTCGCCCGCTTCACCCGGCATGTAGCCGCCCACGCCGTTTGGCAAAAATATCGGCGCGCTCGCGGCGTCAAATTTACCGCTCTTGCGCCCCTCAAAATACTGCTGCGGGATGAAGATATTCATGCTCTGATAGTGCGCGCTTACGGGTTTTGCGACGTAGATTATGTTTTTATAGGCGCGAAATTTTATCTTTTTGCCGCCTACGATCACGCTTTCTTGCGTGAAATTTGCGGCGTTAAATTTCAGATCTATTTGCACGCTCTGCGTCGTCGCGACCTCGGCGTTTAGGCTTAGCGCGCCGCAAAGTATCGCAGCGCCTAAAGCAAAAAGTTTTTTACTCATTGAAGTATCCTTTCTGTTTTAATATTGCCGCTTTTAGTCCTTTAAGCAGATTAATGACAAAGCTAATTTTAGCAAAACTCGGCGAATACTTAAATCCGCTGCGCGCCTAAATTTTGAAATTTAAACGCAAAGGCATCTACAAGTTGAAAGAAATTTTAAACTCGAAGTGTTAATTTTAGTGGGTATTTGCAATCCGCCGCCGCAAAAGCTAGCTGCATCAAATTCTGCTCGTTAATTTATAAGCTTGAGCTGCGTTTCGAAGGCGGATTTGGGGTAGAGGCCGATGAGTTTTTTGACCGCTTTGCCGTTTTTATCGTAGATCACCGACGTGGGGGTGCCGAAAATGCCGCCTACGATGGTTTCAAAGTATTTCACCGAGCTCGCGCCGCTGACGCTTGGGAATTTTATCCCCTTTTCGCGAGCAACCGCGGCGTCGGCTTCTAAGCCTTTACCGTCGCCTAGAATGCCGATAATCAGCGCGTCGCCGTTAGCTTGCAGCTCGTTTAGCGTGGGCACTTGGGCTTTGCACGCGCCGCAGCTGCCGGTGTAGAAAAACAGCACGAACGGCTTGTCGTTGCCCTCGATCTTTAGTGTGCGCTCGGAGGGGTCGAACTTGGAGGCAAGCGAGGTGCCGTCGCTGCTTAGATGGTGCTTCCATCCGTCGCAGCCTGCGAGTAGCAGCGCGAGCACAGCGGCAGTAACTTTTAGATTTAAAAATTTTATCATCTAAAACTCGCCTTCGGGCGCGCTAAATCGGCCTTTAAATTTGCGTTTGAAATTTTAAAATTTACGGCGCAATTCTTGTCGGAATTTATATCGCGATCCGCGCTGAGGCGTATGTTGCGACCCGCGTTGAAATCTGCGCCCATAGCGTTTCGGTTTTTAAAATTTAGACTTTTAAAATTTCGGCTTTTTAAATTTCTACCCACTCTGCTCGGTTTTGCGACGGCGCTTAATCTTTCGAGGCAAACGGCTTCGGCAGGACGCGCGCAGCAAAGAGCCGCACCTGCACGCTCGAGCTTTGTGCGAACCAAAAAAGAGCGTGCGCAGGCGGTGAAATTTTTAAATTTTAACGTAGCTTTATTTTTCATCATGCGAGCTAAATTTTACGCACCGGAATTCTGCGCACCCGAATTTTTGGCACCTTGATTTTCGCCGTTAGAATTTTCGGCACTCTGATCTTCGCCACCTAAATTTTGCGAAGCGGAATTTTTCTCACTCGTGCTCGAATTTTTATCGCCGTTCTTCGCTTTTAAATTTTCGGCGCTAGAGCTTTGCGAAGCGCTTTTGTTTGGATCGCGATCTGAATTTTCATCCTGCGAGCCTAGATGATGTTTCATCGTGCTTTGATCCAAAAGCTCTATTCGATCGAGCTTGCCGTGTCTTAGGCGCACCACTTTGTCGGCAAATTTGCCGAGCTCTTCGTTATGTGTGACCAAAAGCAGCGTCTTGCCCTCGCTGCGAAGCGTCTGAAAGAGTTGCAAAACCACGCGCTCGTTGGCCTCGTCGAGGTTGCCCGTAGGTTCATCCGCGATGATGATGTCGGGGTCGTTGATGAGTGCACGCGCGATGCAGACACGCTGCTGCTCGCCGCCGCTAAGCTCGCTAGGGCGGTGCGTGATGCGGTGTCCGAGCCCTACTTTCTCAAGTGCTGCCTTGGCGCTGTCCTCGTCCACGCAGCTGTGGTAGTATTGATTTAACATGACGTTTTCGACGGCCGTTAGGTAAGGGATTAAGTGAAATTGCTGAAACACGAGACCGATCTTTTTGCGGCGAAATTCTAAAATTTGCTCGTCGTTTAGCGCACTCGCGTCGGCTCCGCCTAGGATATATCTGCCCGCGGTGGGGGTGTCCATCAGGCTTAGGATATTTACCAGCGTGCTCTTGCCGCTGCCGCTTGGGCCCATTATACTAACCCACTCGCCGCTTAAAACGTCGAAGCTGATATTATCGAGCGCCTTAACCTCGCCGAAGTATTTGCAGATGCCTTCAAATTTTAAAATTTCCATGTCATTCCCTTAATAGATTCGCTAAATTCGGATTCAGCGCCTTTTTGATCGGATAGTAGCTTGCCGCGAGCGCAAAAATCAGGCTCAGCGCGACCGCTGCAAAGAGGCTAATTAGCCTAAAATCCACGCTGCTTGAAAATATCAGATGCCCGAGCAAGATCGCGAGCAGGTATCCCACGAATACTCCAGCTAGCGAGCCTGCGACGCAGACGGTTAAAATTTCGCTCAGGATTAGGTGGAGCAAATTTTGTTTGCTCGCGCCGATTGCGCGGATGAGCGCGAACTCTTTGATGCGCGAAAGCAGGATCGAGCTAAGGCTCGTGTTGATGCAGACCGAGGTGATTAGAAGGATCGTAATGCCGATAAGAAGCATCAAAAGCTTGATTTTGTTTAAGATGATGCCCTGTGTCTTGGATACCTTGCCGATCGGTGCGAAGCTCATCTGCGCATCGCTTAGGCTCTTTGAAATTTCGCTAAGCTGCTTAAAATCGCCGCTTACGATCGCTTCGGCGTAATTTACCTGCGCAGGCTGATTTAAAATTTTTTGCGCCAGCGGCAGCGAGATTAGCAGCATGCCGTCCTCTTTCTGCCCGTCATAGACGATGCCTTTTATCTTTACCTTGCTCGTTTCGTTTGAGCCGATCGGCGTGATCTCGATACTGTCGCCGAGCTTCGCGCCCAAAAGCTTGGCGAGATCTTGGCCGATGAGCGCGTTTTTATCATCGAAATCCACGCCGATAAACGAGCCCTCCTTGAGATCTAAAAACGGCATAGTATCGCGCAGAGAGGAGAAATTTACGCCCATGATGATGCCTGAGTTGACGCCTAAATTTGCGCTGCCGAAAAGGTATTTATTCGCGCTTTTCAGTGCGGGGATTTTGGCAAATTTCGCATCGAGCGCCGCTTCGTCCATATGGGAATTTTCTAAATTTGCAGGGCTTACGATTAAATTTGCGCCGTAGCTGTTTAACTCGCTGGCGACCTTTTTATCGATGTCGGCGTAGATATTTACGAACGCCGCACAAACTGCGCTGCCTAGCATTATCGCGACAAAAATCACGAAGCTGCGAATGCCGCTGTTGATGATACTTTTAAAGATCGCGCCTCTGAAAAATGCGCCGTTATTTCCTGCCATAAAGCACCTCCGCAGGCAGTAGCTTGATCACTCCTCGTAGCGGCAAAATCGAGCCGATAATGCAAATAAGAAGTCCAAAGACTATGCTAAGCGGAAAGACCATCAGCGAGACGCCAATGAATGAGCCGAAAATTTGATACGCGATCGCCCAGCTAAGCGCGTAGCCCACAACCGCGCCCACGAGTGAGCTAAGTATGCAGATGACGAAAATTTCAGCGGCGAACTGGATATAGATCATAAAGTTACTCGCTCCCAGCGCCTTAAGCAAGCCGATCTCCTTTTTGCGCTTGTAAATTTCGCTGCTTAGCAGGCTCGTGATGCAGATGCTTGAAATCAGCAGAGATAAAATGCTTACGACGCCCATTAAATTTTGAATTTTTTTCGTGATGCCGCTTTGAGCTTCGCTGACGCTAAGTACCGCCTTAGCAGTTGCATTTGGATACTCCTCGGTGATCTGATATGCGATGGAGCTTACGTATGCCGAGCAATACCAAGTATCGTATTCTGTGGCGTCTAGATTATCGAGACTCCTTCTTGCCTTTACGGACAGATCGTCTTCGGGGATCGTCATGGCGCTAACTTCTGCCTTGGCGATGAGGCCCTCTTTGTGCGTTAGCTTTTGCACTAGCGATAAATTTGCTATCAGCTTTTTGGCTTCATCCTCCGCGCCGTGCAAAATTCCTACGACCTTAACCTCATAATCTCCAAGCTTAACCGTATCGCCGATCTTTAGCCCTAGCGCGTCGCCTGCGAGCACCTCATCCTCGGCACCGTCTTTTACCCACTGTCCCTCTACGCTCCAAAACGGATATAGCGAGCGCACGCCCGATCTGAAATCAGGCTCATCGCTAACGCCTACGTCCTTTTCGAAGTAGGTTCCCACGACGTCGTAATCTCCCGCGCGGGTAGTTAAAAAGGGCGCAAAGGCGGTGATATTGTTGCGCCAAAAAATTTCTTTGATCTTATGCAGCTCGCTCTCTTTTAAGAAATCGTCGTTTTTAAGCGGCGAGTATTCGCGCCCGCCGATCTCAATACTTAGGCTTTGCGAGCGCGGTAGCACTACGATATTAGATCCGTAGCTACGTAGCTCCTTAGCGACCTGATCGCCAATTTTTAGCGTGATATTTAGCATGCAAGCGATCAGCGAGACCGATAAAAATATGGTCAAAAACGCTAGAATTTTGCTATCCCTGGAGTTTAAAATGGATGATTTGATGATGCGTAAAAACATTATTTAAGCTCCTTTAGCGTGCCGTTTTCATCTACATAGCGCTCGGGGTGTGCGGTAAAGGCGTTTGCATTCGCTTCGCTTTCGAAAAAGTAGGTGCGTCCGTAGTAAAGATAGCTAAATTTAGAGGTGTTTAAAATTTCTTTTCTACTGACCGGATCGATCACCTTTTTATCCACAATCTCCGAGAAATAGGACGCGCCATCTTCGATCGTCTTAAGTGCGATGACGATATTTTGCCCCTCTAGCTTATAATCCAGCGGAATCGGATTGCAGCCGCCCAGCTTGCCGACGCTAGGCAAAAATATCCTCACATTGCAAGCGATGCAGATGAGCTCGTCGCCTTTTTTGATATAGCCCATATCGCCACAGATCGAGCACGCGTCAAAAACCGCGACCGGGGCAAATTTATCCGTGAAGCGGTTTAGTAGAAAAAATCTGACCTTATGTCCGTCGTCGGTGACGTAGGCAAAGCGGTGCAGCTTGCCGTCCTTTACGATGTTTGCATCGATTATGAATTCCGCGCCTTGCGGCTCTATAATCTTAGGCTCGTCGATCGTAGGCGGTTTTGAAGCGACCAAGATATAATAAAGCCCCAAAAAGCTAATTAAAACTCCAAGCGACAAAATCAGGCTAAAATCTCTAAAAATGGCGAATCTGCCCGCCTTAACCTCTCTAAATTTTATAATGTCCGCTTCGCGAGGCACTCGACTTGGCGCACGAAATGCCGTAAGTAGCGCAATTAGCGTAGCTATAAGGCAAAGAGCTAGCGTCAGATAGGAGTTGTTGTAATGGATGATTTTAGCGATGACGCTTAGAAACTCGGACGAGCCGATCGCGTTTGAAAGCCCCTCAAAACCCTTCGCAGCTAGCGCTTTCGGTGCATCCGCCTGGCGCAGATCAAGGCCTAAAAAGCCGATTTTAGCGATAAAAGCAAACACCCAGGCAAGAGCGAAAGACACTAGCTTTGCGCCTCTGCTCGCGCGCGCTAGAGCTGAGTGATAAATAAAATAGAATAAAATTAGCGCCAGTACGCCTAAAACCGCCATAAAGAGGTTGGTTAGGCTGAAGCTATCCAGTAGCTCGCCGGAGAAAATTTTAAAATTCATCCCTATGAAGCGGTATTCAAATCCATACGCGCAACCAAGAGCAAAAATAACTATAGCGGTAAGATAGAATCGCTTAAGCTTAAACGCAAACAGCAACGCTAGCAGTGCTAAAAGTGCGAGCGCGTCAAATATAATCTTGCCCGTATCGGCGTTTGCCGAGCGCGCAAATGCGCTAAAGCACAGCGCCCCGAATGCAGCTCCCAAAAGCGCGGGCAAAAACGATGCGCTGATAAAGCGCCTGCCGCCCAGATACGCGCTTAAAAACGCGAGCGGAAACAGAGCCAAGCTAACGTGATAAAAAAATATCGTCATTAAAAATCCTCATCGAGCCTAATGCGCGTAAATCGCCTATAATTGCTTAAATTTTAAAATTTTAAAACCTACGCCATTTTGTAAATTTTAAAATTTCAAATCAGCCCGCAAAAAGTTCGCAGCAATAGAGCCGCCCGCAAAGAGAAATTCGACTCGCTATTGCTTTGGTTTTATCTCGTCCTTGCGGTGCGCTAAATTTTAAAATTTTGCCGCAGCTAAAAGATTCGTAAGCTTAAACGCATTAAAGCAAAAACGATGCGCTTTGGCTACGGCGTAGCGATTAAATTTTAAATGGGCTAAAGTAACCGCCTTAAATTTAAAGCATGCGGCTAAAACCCAATACCGCTAGGGCTCTGCCGAAAACGAACTCGGCGGAGCCATCTATGATTACTCTTTAGGAGCGCCTGTGTATTGGAAGGTGTATTTAACCGAGAACGGCTCCCACCATTTGCCTACGCCGGTCGCTTTGTCTGCGTGGCGGCCAAATCCGTTGGCGCTTGGATTTTCGATGTTATAGGTTAGCTCGTAGTTGCCTACACCGTTTACCATCTTGATATTAGCACCGTAGTGAGGGCCGTCGCTAGCTACCATCGGCATGAAATTTCCCTTTTGAATCTTACCTGTATCTAGGTTTTTAAGCACGTAAGCGATCTTTAGGTAAGGGATCCACTCGCCCTCGCCAAATCCGTTTGCGTTGCCTTTGATAGCGTGGATATCCGCCTCAAGGTGGATGTCCGCCTTGCTAGGAGCTAGATCGATGCCTTTAGGCTCCATATCGATAGGCTGAAGATACACAGCAGCGATCTCCATTCCATTTTGCTCAATCGGCTCGCCGATCGGATGCTCTCCTGCCATTGCTATAACAGAGGCTAAGCTTAGCGCCAACATACCTGAAAAAATCTTTTTCATCTTTTCTCTCCTTATTAAGATTTGTTTTTTTGCTTGTTTTTTAAGATTAAAATTCCTGCGATTAGAAGCACGATCATCACCGCTTGCGGCACTAGGCTCTGGACATAAGGATAAAATCCGATCCACGTAATCGTAGGAAGCCCGTCTATCACCGTAGGCACGAATACCTTGCCCTCGACTAGCTCCATCACGCCCTTACCCACAAATACGACGGACATATAAAATATGATGACCGATGTAGCAATGAAAAATGGCTTGATAGCGATTTTAAGCGAGAATTTTTTGATGACGATATAAACTATAATAAGAGCCGCCAGACCCGCTACGAAGCCTACTGCTACCATGCTAGTAGCTGCCGGACTTTTAGCATCGAAAAGTAGTGCCAGATAAAATAGCACCGTCTCTGCGCCCTCGCGATAAACCGCTAAAAACACCGTCCACCAAAGCATCTTGCTATCGCCAGAGCTTAGGCTGTTTGAAATTTGACCTTGGATATAGGCGCTCCACTTTTTGGAGCTTGCATTTGAAAGAAGCCAAAAGCCCACGTAAAATAACAGCACCACGGCGATTAACATCACCGCGCCCTCCATCACTTCGCGCGTTTGCCCTGCATTTTCGCTACCGAAGATATAATTCAGCCCGTAAGCCGTAGCGATACTTAGCACAACTGCGACGCCAAGAGCGCTGTAAACGATATTTAGGTGCTTTGAGTTGCCGGATTTTATAAGTAGAGCGATGACTGCGGCTACGATGATGAGCGCTTCAAATCCTTCGCGCAAGATGATGATAAACGCGTATAAGAATAGATCCCAGTTGCTTGATTTCTTCGTTAGCTCTAGGCTTTGGGTAAGCTGATCAAATAGCTTGTTTTGCGCCGCTACGATCTGCTCTTTGGAAGCGCCCGCGCGCATAAGAGCTGAAATTTTATTAAAACTTGCTTCTGTATCTAGCTTAAGCTGAGTATTTTTAGCACCGACGATATTTTCCATACCGCTCTCTTCGTATTCATCAAAGTAGATATTGCCGCTCTCGTCGATCGCGTCATCAACCTTGCCGCTCTCGTAAAGCTGCAAAACCTTAGCCATTTTGTCTTTGATATTTTGCACGATCGGCGTAAAATCCTTGCCCTCATCCTCACTAGTATCGCTTTGTGCTAACGCAGTCTGCGGTGCTATGGAGTAGCTTTCTTGCGGCAAATCATTTACGGCTTTTAATGCTAGATTATCTAGGGCGTTTATCGCTTCGTCAAATTTTGATTTGTCCGTATCTGCATCCTCGCGCAAGAGATTTCCGATAATTTGCTGGATTGATTGATCGGTCTGAGATGAGACATATTTTCGCACTGCCTCCTCTAGACGTTCGTTGCGATAGATATCAAATTTAGCGCGATTTAGCGCAGCTTTTATCGCAGCAGTGTCTTTTTTATCAAACGCAGCTTTAGCATTATCCAGCTCGGTTTTAAATTCCGTATAGACGCTCATCCAAGGCGAAGTTGTACCGGATGCTGCGGAATTCCCGCCTGAGGCTGGCGCAGAAGTGCTGCCGTCGCCTCCGTCTTGATACTCGGCTACGAGACGATGACCAGATTCGATCGCAGGCAGAACCTCATCAATCTCGCGATTTAGATTATCGATCATAGCTTGGATCTCATTTAGAGGCTTTTCGGCTTTGATCGCTTTACGGATATCGCCGAATTGCTTCTCCATATCGTAGGATTTTTTCTGTCCCAAATTTATGCGGATACCAGCTTCTAGATTTTCAAAATGCCCAAAATACGCCTCTTGAGTTATCTTTCTAGCCTCAGAATTATTGCCATCGACATAAAGCTTGATCGCTTGAGCAAATTTCTCTTTTATCGTCGCTGCTTCGGCGCGATAATCCGTATCTGCAAAAAGCATAGCAAGCGGAAAAATTAGAGCTAAAACCGCAAATTTAAAAAATTTCATCTGAACCTTCTTGAGTTGAATTCATACATTAAATTTCAAAATTGAGTGGCAATTATATGTAGAAAAATCTTAAAAAGTAATAAAAAAAGCGGTTATCATAAAGCACGAAAGCGGCTAAATTCTCAATTGCAAGAGCTTTTTGATAGATAAAATTTAATAGAATTTAGGATATGGCGGAATTTTAAAAGGCAGTCAGATTTTACTCCGACTGCTAAAATTTTAATGAAGTTTCGACCAAATTTTACTTTTCCAAAGACCTGCAAAAACAGAAAGGATCAAGAAATAAATCATAATATTTATGGTTGTAGCTTCACGCTCGGCTTTTTTGCTATCGCCTACGTCAGCTAGATATTCCACGACCTTGGCTTCAGCGTTTTCGTTCAAGCCTACGCGCGGCATCGAAGTGCCTGGAAGCTTCTTTTGCGTATCATTGATAAACTCGTGCAGATAGTTGGCGCCCTTAGAACGGATCATCATCGAAAGATCAGGAGGCGTCGAGCCCATATACGCAGCCAGGCTAGCCCTATCGCTGGATGCAAAGAGCTTATCATATTTGACGTCGTGGCATCTTAGACAAGCATCCTCAAAAACCGCCTTACTTAAAAGGAATTTTTTCTGCGCTTCGTTTAGTTCGGTGCCTTGCTTGATACCGCTAGCAGCAGCCTCAGAGGCGATTAGTTTATCCTCGCTAGGAGCGAGCGACTTTAGATAGGCTACGATATCGGCGATCTCTTGATTTAGATCACCGCCTGCACCGAAAAACCCGGGCATCGGAAAAGGCTTTTCGTCGCCAAATTTCTGATCTAGCTTAAGAGCCATGATTGGATCTTTGATGAGTGCAGCTAAGAATTTATCGGTGTATAGATAGCCTGCACTGCTAAGATCCGGAGGATTGACGCCGTATGCGGCACTAGCGCTTGCTGCGTCCATAGGAGCGGGGATATTTGCACTTTTTACTCCATGACATGCGGTGCAGCCTGCATTTGTAAAGGTTTCGGCGCCGCGCACGGCATCGCCTTTGCTAAGACCTATTTTATTTATCTCATCCCAAAAAAGCACCGTTTTGTCTTGTTGCTCTTTCGCACTAGCAAGGGCTTTTTTAGAATTTTTTATCATCGTCTCATCTCCGCCCTTTTCTGCTGCGGCCAAAGCGCTTTCTGCTGCGGCTACGTTATGCGCGGCTAAAGCCGTATCGCCTGCTGCAAAGTCATAATTTACCGGATCGGTGTGCGGACTGAGCTTAGTATGAGCATAAGGCTCGATAAACCAGTATAAAATTCCCACACAAAAAAGCACTAAGATTAGGGTTCTTATCTCTTTCATGGCTATACCCTCTTTCTTTCTGCGATTGTAATTAGCGGAAGTACTACGACAAGCAATCCGATATAGATGATCGATAAAGCAAAGCCCCAGTATTTATTTTCGATACCAAGCTCCGCGCCGTCTGCAGGGAGCTTGCCGAAAAGGCTAAGCAGGATCATGTCGATTACCAAAACCCAAAACCAAATGAAAAACGCCTTGTTTTTGTGCGCGGGGGCTACTACGCTGCTGCGATCAAATAGTGGGATAAAAAACAGCGAAACTCCAGCGAAGGCAAAGGCGATAAGCCCGATATCGGCGGCCTTAAGCGGTCCTACGTCGAAGTAAAATCCGCGCAGAATTTCATACTCCCAAAGGAAGTACCACTCCGGATAGATATGCGTCGGGGTTTTGAGGCTGTTTGCCGGCTCGAAATTTATCGGATCCATCGCAAAATCGAAGTGAAAGCCGATCAGATAAAAGAAAAATATCATAAAGATACTGACATAGAAAAAATCCTTCGCCAAAAAGCCCGGCCAAAACGGAATTACCTTGCTTTCGCTAGTTTTGCCCTGCAGATACTTCTCGCCCTCGAGCTCAAAGTCAATCTCCTCGCCGTCTAGGTTATTTACATGCGGAAATCTAAGCGAATAAAAATGCACTGCCAGCACCGCAACCACCACGAGAGGCAGCAAACAGACATGAAGCATAAAAAATCGCGTCAGCGTCGGATCGCTTACGGCATAATCGCCACGAATCCATTCGACTATCGCATCGCCAACTACGGGAATTCCACCGAATAAATTCGTAATAACCATCGCTGCCCAGTAGCTCATCTGCCCCCATGGAAGCATATAGCCGCTAAAAGCCTCCGCCGAAAAGATGATGAAAAGCAGCATTCCGCTTACCCAAATCATCTCTCGCCCTTGCTTATACGAGCGGTAATATATAGCTACTAAAGTATGAATGTACAATATCAAAAACACCACCGACGCCGATACTGCGTGGATATGTCGCCATAGCCAGCCGTATTCGACCTCCTTCATAATCGTGAAATTTACGCTATCGAATGCCAAATTGACATCTGGCTTATAATACATCACGAGCATTAGTCCACTAACGAACAAAACTATAAATAGCGTCATCAAAATAACGCCCATCGCCCAAAGGAAGCTGATATTTTTAGGAATCCAATACTCGCTTACCATCACCTTGAAAAATTTCGTTACGGCGAGCCTTTGGTCGAACCAATCCCAAACTCCCGTAGCTTTTCTTATATGTGCCATCTGCGCCTCCTATGCTTTCTGCTTTAGGGCTTGGTATTCGGGGCCCTCTTCGCCTAAAACGAGTTTCGTTCCGTCGATTTTAAAGGGCGGTATATCCATAGGACGCGGCGGCGGACCGAACACGTTTACGCCGTTAGCATCGAAAATCCCGCCGTGACATGCACAGATGAATTGTTGCGTCGATGGCTTGTAGCTAGGAATACAGCCTAAATGGGTGCAAAGGCCGATGCAAAGCGTATATCTAGCATCCCCTACGACGACGTCACGGGCATCGTTTTTAGGCATATCGGCAGTCTTTTTAAGCACGAAAATCGGCTTTTTACGCCACTGTGTTTGATACAGCTCACCCTCTTTGATCGGACTTAAATCTACCGTGGTAACGCCGGCGGCGCGCACGCTAGGTAACGGATCCCACGATTTCTTCATCCCCACGAGTGCGAAAACGCCACCCACAGCGGCAACCGCACCGAAAGTAAGCCCGATAAAGCCTCGTCTATCCTGTTTTAGATCAGACATCTTTATCCTTTCAAATTAAGAAATTGACAAGCGTCAATTTTAGCCAAATAAAGATTAAATCAATATGATTATAAGCAGAAATTTAGCTTAACCTTACAAGCTAAATTATATTTTAAGATAATTTTAATGCCTGGTGAGGCGTTTTCGCAGTTTAAAATTTTATAAATTTTCAAATTCTATCATATTCTATCATGGCGCGGAATTTAAAATTTTAAAATTTTGTCGCGCAAGAGTTATTGCGACAATGGCGTACGGAATTTTAAAATTTCGACATCATAAATAAAATTTCATAAAGCGCGAGATTTTAAATTTTAAATTTAAAAATGAGCATAGAATTTATAAAATCAAATTTTAAAATTTCACTGCTCGGCTATGGTAGCGGCGGGGCGAATTTTGCACTAGCGCGCTAGCTGAAATTTTAAAATTCTAAATTACGTCGCGCTTCCGTCGTATGAAAAAATTCTACTAGAAGTAAAATTTAAAACATTAAAATCCCATAGCGGTGCAAATTCCAAATCATTAAAATTTTACGACGTCTTAAAATTTCAAGCATCAAAAAATTCTGTCGCGATGCAAAATTTCAAAATTTAGCGCAATCGTGAGCCATAAAATTCTATAAAATTCTGCGGGATTTCAAAGCCTAGCCAAAATTTAAAGATAAATTTCATAAATCCCTAAAGCCTCGGCAAACTGCGAAATCTAGGCGAAATTTCAAAATTATTATTCTAAAATTTGAGCCCGTCTATCTAAAGCCTAGCCGATTTGCCCGAGCGGAAATACGCCGCGATCGCAAGAGCCACCATCGAAGCAACCATCACGTACGCCCAACCAGGCACCGGAATGCGCTCGCCGCTAGCGTAGGAGTGCATGCCGCTTAGGTAGAAATTTACGCCAAAATAGGTCATTATGACGCTAAAATATGCAAACATCGACGCTACGGCAAAGGCGAATTGATTATTGAGCTTAGGCATAAATCTAAAATGCACTACCACCGCGTAGATGAAAATCGTAATGAGCGCCCAGGTCTCCTTCGGATCCCAGCCCCAGTAGCGCCCCCAGCTTTCGTTCGCCCACACGCCGCCTAGGAAGTTACCCACCGTCAGCAAGCAAAGCCCTAGGATCATCGACATTTCGTTGATATGTGTGGCTTCCGTGATATTGCGCGCGATCTCGGGGTTTTTCTTGTCGAATAAAAACATAACGAGGGTAAAAATTCCAAGCAGCATGCAAAGGCCTAAAAATCCGTAGCTCGCGGTGATTACCGAGACGTGGATCGTAAGCCAGTGCGATTTTAGAACCGGCTGGAGATTGGTAATCTGCGGATCGATGTCGCTAAGATGCGCCACCATCAGCGTTATGCCCGCCATTATCGAAGTAAGCGCCAGCGAGATCGCGGATTTGCGCGAGAAAAATATTCCGCTTAGCGACAGCGCCCACGCGATGTAGATGAGCGATTCGTAGGAGTTACTCCACGGCGCGTGCCCCGAGACGTAGCCGCGCAGCGCAAGACCTGCAGTATGCGCGATGAAAGCGACGATATTTACGATATAAACGAGCTTAAACGCGCCGCCTAAGCGAAGAGCAGGCTTCATCATTCGCAAAAAGATAAAGATCAGAAGCAAAAATCCCGAGATAGTGTAGATCGGAAAGAGGCGAGAAAAAATTTTAGCCTTATTAAATAAAATTTCATATTTTATCGCGCTTTCGCTAGGCATTAAGTTTGCGCCGTTTTGTGCCTGGTATTTTTTGACGTAGCTTAGCATCTTTTCCGCGCCGCTCCAATCCCCGCTTTCTTGGGCATAGACCACGGACGAAACGAATATTCCCATCATCTTTTTAACTTCAGTTGATTCGTTTTGATCCAGCGCATCGCCTAGATATAGCGGCGAAAGCCACTCGTTATTTTTAGCGTTCTTAACCGGAATAATTCTAAAATAATCCCCCATAAACGCCGAGTAAAAGACGTTTACGCGCTCATTTACCTTGATGATCTCTTTATCTAGCACGCCGCGATTGCCCAAAGGCTTGCGATTGATCTCCTCGACCATTTTATCGAGCTTGTAATAACTCTCGCCACCTTTAAATTCAAAAAAATCCATCATGCTAGCGTGGCTTTGCTTCTCATCCATACCTAGAATTTTCTTAAGCTCCGGCTCGCTAACCTTGATAATCGGCGCACGCCTCCAGTAGCTTTGATTTAGCATAAACGAAAGCGCAGCGGCGTTATGGTTTAAAATTTCGCCATTTGGCGCCTTGTAGTCGTCGGCGCGGTAAATTTTATTTAAAAGCTCCCTAGAAACGGTATCGAAAGGCTCCATTCGCCCATCAAATCCCTGAATCACGAGGCTTGCTAGATCTTCGCTAAATTTAGGATCGAATTTCGGCACAGCTAGCTCGCCTCCCATAGTAGAAAAATTATGCGGCGGGACGGAGTCTTGCTCCGCTGCAGATTCTTGCGGAGTGGAGCTTTGATTGGAATTTTCAACGGCGGAATTCTGCGCAGAATTTTGCGAAGTAGAATTTTGCACGCTAGCCGGATTTTGCGGCGCGGAATTTTCTGTGGCTGCATTTGAGGCGGAATTTTGCGAAGTAGAATTTTGAGTCGTAGAGTTTTGTTCGGCATTTGCTGTGCTAGGATACAATGCGGCCAAACTCAAAGCCAACGCGCCTACTAATGCCAATGCCGCGCCTTTGGTACCGCGTCGCGATTTTTTGGCGCGTTTTGATGCAGAGTTTTCTGCAGAGCTTGCGGGCACCGAGCTAGACGCCGAATTTTTAGAATTTACATCTTTTTCTCGAGCAAGATGCGTATTTTCGCTAATTAAGCGCGAAAGCTTGAAAAAGCGCGAGCCCCGATTAAAAAAGTTAAAAAACATCCCTACACAAAGCAAAAAATAACCGATGTAAGTTGGAACTTTGCCGGGGTCTTTATTGACCGAAAGCACGGTACCGCGCTCATCCGTGTCGTATGAGCTTTGGAAAAATCGGTATCCGCCGTAATCGAGCACGTGATTCATAAAAATATCATAATCAAAGCTCGTATTGCTGTCTTTTAGCGTGATTTCGCTTTTATATCCGGAGGGCGAATTGGTGCCTGGATAGCGATCCATCACAAAGTCGCGAAGCGCGATTTTAAAAGGCAGATGAAGCATCTTTGGCGCCAAGGCTACGATGAAATTCTTATCGCCTACCTTGTAGCTAGCGCCATGCGAATCCCTAGGCACGTAGATTTCGCGACTCTGCCCCGCAAAGCTTAGCGTAGCGACGACACCGGGCTCGCCCGGTAAATTCGCATCGACCGGGACAAATTTATCAACCGCTGAGCTAAGCAGGCTAACAGGGGCAAAATTTATCCCATCGAAGTTGTAAAGCGAGAGATTGCCTAGAGGATTATCCTCGTTTTTCTTAAGCGGCGCAGTGCTCATATCAGCCATTTTAGTGGCGTTTATATCAAGGCTTGAGTTTAGATAGAATTTGCCGTCTTTAGATTTTATGTAGATGAAATTCTTACTTTTAGGCTCTGCGTTAAAAGTGATACTAAGCTCGCCTATATCCATGCTTTCGCCTGATTGCAAGGAGACATTTTGGCTGCCAACATTGTTGGAAAATAATAACTCCACGCGCGCAGGAGCCTGTCCGGTCGGATCTTGCACCCATTTTAGCTCGCCGTGTTCTATTAGCTCTTTAAATTTTAAATTTGCGATCCTACCCTCTACGTCTAGATTGAGATCGAAGTTCATCCGTCCTGCGCCGTTTAAAAATTTGCTCTCGTCAGCAGATATAAACTCGCCGTCGCTGCCTAAAGTAAGAAGTTGAACGACCTCGTCTTTGGTCGTTACGATCGAGCTCTCGCCGCCCTCTCTTATATGGATATTGCCCTCAAAGCCGAAATATCTCGTCAAAATCGCTCCAGCAAGCATAAACAAAAAGCTTACGTGAAAGATTAGCGCAGGCAGCGTGCGAAGTTTAATCATGCGGTAGCGATAGATATTGTAGGTTAAATTTACTCCCAAAAGCACCATCAGCGCGCCAAACCACGCAGTAGAATAAACCATCGCCCAAGCTACTTCCGTGCCGTAAGCGGTCTCTACAAAAGTAGCGATTGCACAGGCTAGCGCCAAAATCAGTAGCATCACTGACGCGCACTCCATACTAAAAAATGTCTTCATTGATTTCCTTTAGATTTATGAGGGTTTTCAAAATCGCGAGATTTTAGCAAAAATTGCTTAATTTTTCATTTTACGACTTGCAAGCGCACACCTACTAGCGTAGCTCAAATATGCGTTAAGATGCTCTGATAAAGCGATCAAATTCTCATCTTAGGCATTCGCGCAGGAATTTAACGGCGCGGATAAAATTTTATAAAATGCTGCGGAATTTGGCGAAATTCTATTAAATTTCGTGCGCCATCTCATAGCGTAATTTCTAATTTAGAATTCCGCAGAGATAAAATTTTATCTTTGCGGAATTCCTTCTTATTGTTTTTTGCCTTGGGTATATGCGAGCTCACACACGTCGCCCACGGCTTGGTGGCACGGGATCGCCGAGATCGAGTTATTGGGCGAGCCGTCAATCACTTTGTCTGAATAAACCAAATAGATTAGCGAGCCCTGCACCGCGTCGTAAAGCCTAACTACATGGGTCTTTTTGAAGATCAACGAGCTGCGTTTTTCAAAAATATCCTCTTTTTTCAGCTCCTCTTTAATGATGATTTTAGGCGCTGTCTGCACGCACGACACAGAGGCTTCGGAGCGGTCCTCCTCCACGCCGATGATCTCTTTGGCACCGCCTTTTTTGGCGTAAGAGACGTAGCAGGTCACACCGTCGATCTTAGGATCTTTAACTGCGATAACTTCGATGCGATCGTCTTTGCCAAAAATTCTAAACGAAGTATTTACGCTACCTACGAGCTCGTAATCGCCCGCGCAAGCAAAAGCCGCTAAAATCGCTACTAGAATAAATTTTTTCATAATCATCCTTTGGAATTTTAGCGGCGATTTTATCATTTATAATATAAATATTAAGCAAGTTTTTATAAAATACCGCGATTTAAATTTAAAGGAATTTTATGATCGAAGATATCTTTAGAGAATACGATATTCGCGGCATCGTGGGCGAGGAGTTAAACGAGCGCAGCGTAAAGGCGATCGGCTTTGCTCTTGGCAAACATATCGCAAATTTAGGGCTTGAGCGCGTTAGCGTGGGATACGACGCCCGTCTTAGCGCGGACGAGCTTTTCGGCTATTTTGTAAGCGGGCTAAATTTCGCCGGGTTGCGGGTTTATAATATCGGCTTGCTACCGACGCCGGTGGGCTATTTTAGCGTATTTACGCATAAATTTGACGCAAACGTAATGATCACCGGCTCGCACAACCCCAAAAATTACAATGGCTTTAAAATAACGATCGGCACGGATAGCTTCTTTGGCTCGGATTTGAAACGCCTAGGTGCGCAGGTGCGGGAGCTGATCGGTTCAAATTTTGAAATTCCAACCGATACAAGCGCCGAGAGGTACGACATCTTAAGCGAGTATTTAGCATATTTTGAAAAGGAATTTGCGGCTCTTAAGGGCTTTGCCGCGCCTTTTATCATTGACTGTGCAAACGGAGCGGCAGGCGTTACCGCTACTAAAATCGTCGAAAGGCTAGAGCTAAACGCTAAAGTTTTATTCCCGCAGCCCGACGGCAATTTCCCAAACCACCACCCAGATCCCAGCGAAGAGAAAAATTTAGCAGATCTTAAAGCTGCGATGAAGCAAGACGGCGTGAGCTTGGGCTTTGGTTTTGACGGAGATGCCGATAGGATCGCTGTTCTTACGCCGCGCCGCAATATCAAAGGCGACGAGCTAGCCTGCCTGCTTGCTCTAAACATGCACCATCCGCGCATCCTAGGCGAGGTCAAATGCTCTCAAGCGATGTATGACACCATCGATAAGATCGGCAAAAGCTTCATGGGCAAGACCGGCCACAGCAATATCAAAAAGGCGATGAAGGAGCTCGGTATCGATCTTGCCGCGGAGGTTAGCGGGCATATTTACTTTAAAGAGCGATATTTTGGCTTTGATGACGGCGTATATGCGATGATGCGCGTGCTTGAACTCGTAGCTAAAGGATATGATTTAGACGCCGAACTAGACAAGCTGCCGCGAGTTTTTAGCACCGATGAGATTAAATTTAATACTAGCGAGGAGGCGAAATTTAAGATCATCGAGGCTCTTAAAGCTCAAATCCACGCAGGTATCGCGGAGTTGCCGCCCATCCGCGATATTATCGAGATCGACGGCATCAGAGTGCGATTTGATGACGGCTGGGCACTCGTACGGGCAAGCAATACCACGCCCGTGATCGTAACCCGCTTCGAGGCCAGCAGCCCCGAGTTTCGCGACGAGATGCAGCGCGTATTTTTAGGTAAACTAGAAAATTTAAAGGACCAGAGATGAACGAATCTGAAAAGCAAGAGGTTGAAAAAAATATAAAAGAGCTTTTGGCTGCGAGAGCGGAATTTTTTAAATTCTTAGATGAGCGCGTGCCAAAGATCGCGGGTACCGACGTATTTGATTTCGAGCGTGCAGGTGCGGCTAGCTTGAAAGAAGTTTATGCGAAATTCTACGGCTACGACTACGCCGCGCGCAAGCTGCTGCCATATTTATACCGTACTTACGGGCTAGACTTCGATGTCTGAGATCATCTTAGATCGCGCCGCTTATGCGCACAATCTAGCGCAAATCGCCGCCAAAGTAGGTGGAGCGGAGCGAGTATTTTTAGTAGCCAAGGATAATTCATACGGCCATGGCTGCAAACTTTGCTGCGAGGAAGCGGCAAAGCTAGGCTTCGTACGCGCCGTAACGCGAAGTGCTGCGGAAGCTGCGCAGATCGCGGATTTATTTGATGAAATTTTAGTGCTTTCGCACATTCCGCGCGGGGACGAGGACGAGCGGTTTTGCTACGCAGTAAATGATCTGAGCTACTTTGCGCGTCTTAAACGAGGGCTTAAAATTTATATCGCTGCAGATACTGCTATGCACCGCAACGGCATCGGCGCGAACGAGCTAGATGAGGCGCTTAGGCTATGCAAGCAGGGCGGATTTAAGCTTCGTGGCTTTTTCACACACTTTCGCGCAAGCGACGAGCTAAGCGGCGATTTTTTCGCGCAGAGACAAAATTTTATAGAATTTAAGCGGCTCGTGGGAAAAAAGGCCGCCGCCGCGGGCTTTGAAAATTTAAAATTTCATTCGAGCAACTCCGCAGCTATCGAGCGAAGTGCAGGCTTTGAGGACGAATGCGTGCGCGTGGGCATGGCACAGTTTGGCTATCCGCAATTTGACGAGAGCCTAAATTTACGCCCTGTGCTAAAGCTCTATGCCGATCTGATCAGCTCGCGCGTGCTAAAAAAAGGCGAGCGCGTGGGCTACGGCGCGAAATTTGAAGCGCCGTGCGATATGAAGATCGGCACCTACGATCTGGGCTACGCAGACGGGCTATTTCGCTACGACGGCGAGGGCGAGCTAGCGCTTGCAAGCGGGCAAAAAATGCTCGGAAAAATGTCGATGGATAGCTTCTGTGCGGAATTCGGCGGCGAGCGAGTTTGCGTGCTGGGCGACGCGCGAGCCTGGGCAAAACACTTCGGCACGATCGAATATGAAATTTTAGTCAAATTAAATTCCAACATCCCAAGGAGATTTCAATGAAAGAGCTGCAAGGAGAAAATAACGAGCGTATAGGTTACGACGATAAAGGCTTATCTGCGCGAGGCGAGAGCTTTGGCGGAGGAGAGTATCCGCGCCAAAAAGGAGGGCTTCATATCTTAATCAAAGCTCTAATCGTCTTAGTGATTGCGGCGATTGCGTTTGCGATATTTGCAGTGCCGGTTTACAATAAACTCGTAAGCAAAGATGAAGAAGTTAAGGCTGCGTGGAGCCAGGTACAAAATCAATATCAGCGCCGCGCCGATTTGATTCCAAATTTCGTAGAAACCGTCAAGGGCTACGCAAGCCATGAAAAAGATACCTTAGAAGGCGTCATAAATGCCCGCGCTAAGGCAACTGCTGTCAATATTAATGCAGAAAGTTTAGCGCAAGATCCGGAAGCGTTTGCGAAATTTAACGGCGCTCAAGGCGAGCTTAGCTCAGCCCTATCGCGCTTGATGCTGGTAGTCGAGCGCTACCCGGATCTTAAGGCAAATCAGAATTTCGCCGACTTGCAAAATCAGCTCGAAGGCACGGAAAACCGCATCGCCGTAGCGCGCAAGGATTACATCGCCTCGGTTCAGGAATACAACAAGCTAATTAGAACCTTCCCTACAAACATCATCGCGCGCATCGTAGGATTAGGCGGTGCCAAACCTAGCTTTAGCGCTGATAGCTCAAGCCAAAAAGCCCCTAGCGTCTCGTTTAAATAACGCTAAGGGAGACAAATGCTAAGCGAGCAGTGCAAGCAAAAAATCCACGAGCTAATCACGAAAGCCGAAGCTGCAAGCGGTGCGCAGATCGTCTGCGTGGTCGCGCGCGAAGCAAGCGAGGACTGCGAAGCTAGCTATGGCGCGGCAGCAGTGACGGCGTTTGCGATCGGCATCGTTATGTGCTTCGTGCCGCAAATAAGTAAAGCTGAGCTACTGCAGATCGTAGCGCTTAGCTTCATTGCGATTAAAGCTCTGCTAGCTAAATGCCCCACGCTTTTAACTCTAATCATGCCTAAATCTCGTAGGCTTCGGCTCTCGGGCGAGTTTGCGATGCTAAAATTTTACGAGCGCTACGGCAGCGTAAAAGAAGCGATAATGTTTTGCGTCTGCGTCCGCGAACGCTGCGCTCATATCATCTGCGGTGCGCGGGCGGCGGAGTTTATCTCTAAGGGCGAGTTTGAACGTATCACGACGGAATTTAACCCTAGCACGCAAGGCCTTGAGCCTGCTGTTTTAAAGGCGATGGACGCGCTGTGCGAGCTAGCCATGCGAGTGCCTAAAAATAGCGAAAATAACGATATAGAAGAGACCTTGGTGGAGCTGCGATGAGAGTGGCTTTGAGATTTGCTTTTGCCATAATGGCGCTATTTGTAATAAGCGTCGCCGCACCTAGCGAGTATCTAGCCCATCCAAACAGTACCGCCGTAATCGATGAGGCTGGTATTTTACGCCCAGCCGCGAGAGATAGTCTGAATGAAATTTTAACGACTTTTGATAAAAATTCCACAAACCAGATCATGTTCGTAAGCCTAAAATCGCTCGGCGGCTACTCTATCGAGGAAATCGGCGTAGAGCAGGCACGCGCTCTTGGTATCGGGCAAAAAGGGCGCGACAACGGCGTACTGCTGCTCGTCGCTCCGCACGAGCATAAAGTGCGTATCGAGGTCGGATACGGGCTAGAGGGCGTGCTAACCGATATGCGCGCCAAACGCATCATTAGCAATAAAATTCTACCCTATTTTAGGCAGGGAGATTACGAAAGCGGCGTCATTAGCGGGATTTCGGCGATCATTAGCACGATCGAAGGCGGCGATATAAAATTTGACCCGCTTAACGCCAACGCGCAGCAGGATCCGAGCAACAAGGACTTTGCGATCTTTATGGTGCTTTTTGCGGTCTTGCTTTTCGCGATACTAAGCCGCCGCGTGACGCGCCGCAGAAGAAGCGACGAAGATATAATCTCGAGTGCAGACATCATAAGCGAAATCGCGCGCTCATCGCGCATGAGAGGCGGCTCATCCGGGGATTTTGGCAGATTTGGAGGAAATGGTGGTTTTAGCGGAGGCGGCTTCAGTGGGGGCGGCGGAAGCTTCGGCGGAGGCGGTGCTAGCGGGAGCTGGTAGCTGCGGAATTTTATCAAAATTCCAAATCGTAGAATTTTGTATAAATTTTAAAATTTTAGAATTTCTAAATTCGGCTACTTGCGTAGAAAAACAGCACGAGCGGCTTATCATTGCCCTCGATCTTTAGCGTGCGCTCGGAGGGGTCGAACTTGGAGGCAAGCGAGGTGCCGTCGCTGCTTAGATGGTGCTTCCATCCGTCGCAGCCTGCAAGCAGCAACGCGAACACGGCGGCAGCAACTTTTAAATTTAAAAATTCCATCGTCTAAAATCCGTCCTTAAATCTGCTTTAAAACTGCTAAATTCGTTTTTAAATTTGCGTTTGAAATTTTAAAATTTGCGGCGCGATGCCTGTCAGAATTTATGTCTAGGTCCGCTCTGAGGCGTATGTCGTAATGATCCATGCTTAGGTTCATGCCGTGACCCTTGACGAGATTTATGTTGTAATCCGCGCTAGAATTTATATCGTGGCATATATTTAAATTTAAGTCTCGATCTGCGTTAAAGTTTATACTTTGGCATGTGCTGCAGCAATATGCTTAAGGCGTATGTCGCGATCCGTGTCGTAATCCGCACTAAAGTTTATGTAACGACTTGCCTAGCAATTTGTACTCGCAGCGTTTCGGTTTTTAAAATTTCGGCTTTTTAAATTTTTACCCACTTCGCTCGGTTTTCCATCGGCTTTTTATATTTCGAGACAAACGGCTTTGGCGGGAATGAGTAGCAAAGAGTTGCACCTGCTCGCGCGAGCTTTGTGCGGATCAAAAAAGAGCGTGCGCAGGCGGTGAAATTTTTAAATTTTAACGTAGCTTTATTTTTCATCATTACAAGCTAAATTTTACGCACCGGAATTCTGCACACCCGAATTTTTGATATCGGAATTTTTGCCATTAGAATTTTCGCCAATTAAATTTATTTTTTGGAGAATTTTAAATCCAAATTACGCGCCCTATTATTTCATCACGTCATCACGAGTTATTTATGTAAAATTTCAACTATTAAAAATTTGGACGAAAATTACACCTGCGAAATCTCGATAAAATTTTGCCATTAAATTACGAAACGAAATTCTACCTCGCAATTCCGCCGCTATTTCTTGGCGATTTTATAGTAGCCGTCTTTGAAAACGACCTTGCCCTCATCCGCCAGACGCTTTAAAAGCTGCGCAC
>NZ_CAUQKJ010000012.1 GCF_963518785.1 uncultured Campylobacter sp. | reverse complement strand
AATTCCATCCCGTTGGTTATTGAAACTCGCACCATCTTCACTAACGCCTTGGCTGATATTTGTAGAATTCCATCCCGTTGGGAATTGAAACGATATAAATACCAAACACCTTAGTATCTTTTATGGTAGAATTCCATCCCGTTGGGAATTGAAACCCCGCTGGAGCAAAGTCCTTAACGGGTATAACGGGTAGAATTCCATCCCGTTGGGAATTGAAACCTTACGTTTGTGCGCTCGTGGATTATTGCGGCTAAAGTAGAATTCCATCCCGTTGGGAATTGAAACAAAAATGAGTTGTATGTTTGCACCGAGTTCGTAACGTAGAATTCCATCCCGTTGGGAATTGAAATTATAAAGTTGATATATCTTTTCCAATAATTTTTGAAAGTAGAATTTCATCCCGTTGGGAATTGAAACTCAGAGCGCTGCGCGAAATCAATAATATCGCTATAATGTAGAATTCCATCCAGTTGGGAATTGAAACGCTCTTTGTACCGGCAGATATGGCTCGGCATAGGGTAAAATTCCATCTTGTTCGTAATTGCTACCAGAACCGATCAAAAAAATCAAATCCCAAAAGCTTCGATATTAAAATTTCATCTATCCCCGTTTTAAAATTTAATGTGCCGTTCTATAAGATGCCTATTTGCGCAAGTCGGTTCGTCTTTACGGCATAACATGCAAAATTTTATAAAATTTTATGTTTATTTTATGCAGTATTCTGTATAATTTACACGGATAAACGAAGTGTTTTGCTATTTTTACTTATGAATAACGCGATTTTTATTCATTTTATACGATTTTATGTATAATTAACGAATAAATTTGTATAATTTTCATATGTTAGAAACGAGCGATATATTCAACATTTTGCACAATGCCGTCGAAGCCAAAAATAACGGCAAAAAGATCTCGCACGCCGCGATGGCGCAGAGGTTAGGCGTGTCGATGCGGACGTATCAGGACTGGCGCTTGGGCACGACCAAGCCGCAAGCTGCGACTGCGATATGCCAGATGTTGTGCGAGCTCGATAGCGACGACGCTGCGTTTGTGCTGCATAAGATAAAAAAACTTATAGGAGAGTAGAGTGCAAAACATTACTTTGCAAGAAAAGCTGGATCTGCAGGGCGTCTTTAGCGTGATTTATGAGAAAAAAGAGTCGAAATTTGCGATCTTTTACAAGGCGGTTTTGAAGAAATTTTTTAAAAATTTTAAAAAATAATTGGCGGAGGCATTTAATTATTATACTTTATGTAGCAAAGGCAGTAGTATCTATTAAAATTTAGATGATTTTTCCTTTTTATGACGACCACGCCGATATTCTTTGTTTTGCAGTTTCAGAGGATGCTACCGAATTCTGCTTTAAAAATTTTTTCCATCTTTCTGCCTCTTTGGTATCATCTAATTTAATTTTAAATTCTAACTTTGGCTCATGATCTTAAATTTGTAGCGTAAATTTAATTGAAATTAATGCGGAATTCCTTCTTTAACCTAGCTTTTAAGATCCATAGCGTGCATTTTTATAAATATTTTGAATTGCTATTAAATGAGTTGCATTTAAATCTATTTATATTGCGGCAAATATACAGTTCGTTAAAATTTTAATTTGTGAGTAACTCCAAAATTTCATTCGTAACTTATAAATTTAATATATTTGGTGGCAAATTGAAACCGAATGAATTTCGCATAAGTGCCCCATGCTGTATCATATCCCAGCCACAACTAATCTTTTTAAATTTTATAGCGAGATGAGAATTCTACCCATTTCTGCCGCAAAAGGCGTATCGCGTAAACCTTAATAGGCTCGCCGTCGATAGTTTCAATTCTCAATGGGATGGAATTCTACATCCTAAAAGTGAACTGATGTCGTTGGCTACAAAAGTTTCAATTCCCAACGGGATGAAATTCTACATTTCTTTGTTGGCTTTGATAAGCCCGTTTTCGAGTTTCAATTCCCAACGGGATGAAATTCTACCAAATTTAAAGATTACATGCAGCTTTGCAAGAATGTGGTTTCAATTCCCAACGGGATGGAATTCTACGCTCGCACGTTCAAAAAAGGTATGATTCTCCTCCGTTTCAATTCCCAACAGGAATCCCGCTAAAGATTTTAAATGAAAAGCTGTAAAATTCAATGCCTTTTTATTATTGGGAAATAATCCTTAATGAGGCAATTCCTAGCAAGCCTCCCTAGCAATTCTTAGCGAGTAATCTTCATTGGCAAGATTTAGCCCTTTTTCTTATCCTTCTTGTTCTTGCGAGAGGGGCTTTCCAGCTTGCGCCAAGCCTCGCTTTTTTGGCTATCCTCCATTAGGACTATCTCCCTGGCGCCGTTTCGCACGAGGTTTGGATCCACCGCAAGTTCCTTCGCGTCGATCTTTTCGGGATAGTCTATGCGTGAGAGTATGCAGCGAAAGGCGTTTAGTCGTGCGATCTTTTTGTCGTTGCTATCAAGGATCGTCCACGGTGCAAACTCGGTATTTGAAGCGAGCAGCATCGAGTATTTTGCGAGCGTGTATTGATTCCACAGCTCCTGCGATCTCGCATCCACCGGCGAGAGTTTATACTGCTTCAACGGGTCGGTGCGGCGCGATTCGAAGCGCCTTTTTTGCTCCTCTTTGGAGACTGAGAAGTAAAATTTAAACAAAATTATCCCCGCACTTACCAAAAGCTCCTCAAATTTAGGCACTTGGCGCAGGAAATCTTTATGCTCGGCATGAGTGCAAAAGCCCATCACCGGCTCGACCATCGCGCGGTTATACCAGCTGCGGTCGAATATCGTGATCTCTCCGCCGCTGGGTAGGTGCGCGACGTAGCGCTGGAAATACCACTGCGTCTTTTCGACATTGCTCGGCTTTTCGAGCGCTACGATGCGGCATCCGCGCGGGTTTAGGTGCTCGGTTAAACGCTTGATCGTGCCGCCTTTGCCCGCCGCGTCGCGCCCCTCCATCAAAATCAAAATTTTTAAGCCTTTTTCTTTTACGAATTTTTGCAGCTTCAAAAGCTCGATCTGGTATCTTTCAAGCAGCGTCTCGTAGTCTTTGAACGAGATTTTTTCGTACTTTGAACTTTTAAATTCTATCTCTTTCAGCGCTATTTCGCCCGTTTCGGTTTTGATCTCTTTGCTCATATAGCCTCCTAAAAATTTTAAGGAATTTTACAAAAAAGTTCTTTAGATTACACTATAAATTCATACTTATTACGTTAGAATGTAGGAAAAAATTTCAAAGGATAAAATTTGATCAGATCACTTATTTTGGCAGCGTTTTTTCTTTTAGGTTTAGGCGCCGAGCCCCTGAAACCCTCCGATGCGTTCAAGCTTAACGCGACGGCGCAAAGCGATAGCGTAACGCTAAGCTTTGATATCGCGGACGGGGTCTATCTCTATCAAAACGAGATAAAAATTTTCACTGACGGCGCGGAGGTGACAAATTTAATAAATCTGCCCGCCGCGACCGAATACAAGGATTATAAAATTTACGAGGGCAAATTTAGCATCGCCGTGCCTTTAGGCCTCGTACTTGCAAATGCCGCAGACGGCGATGATTTCGTGCTTAACGGCGATTTTTTGGGCTGCACGAAATCGGGCTTTTGCTACCAGCCGCAGCAGTTCGGCTTTAGCTTCAAGCGCGTAGTGGAAGGCTATGAGATCAGCAAAATTTCAAACTCCGAGCTGAAAAGATACCGAAGCAGCGTAAATTACGCGCAGATTTCTGCCGCAGACAGCGCACAAGGCGGGGCTGTAAATTTTAAAAGCAATGCCGCAGCTTCGGGCGCAGAGGCAAATTCCTTGGTAAGCTCGCACGCAGCGGGGAATTCCGCGGCAAGCTCGGCTGAAAACGCTGCTGTAAATTCCGATGAATCCTCCGCGCACAAAAATCCACGCGGCACAAATTCCATCTCCGAACAGGATAAAATTTTAAACGTACTTAGCGGCAAGAGCTTCATTGCGGCGATCGCGCTGTTTTTCGGCTACGGCATGCTGCTCTCGCTAAGTCCTTGCGTCTATCCGCTCATCCCGATCCTCTCGTCGATCATCGTGGCGAAAACTTCCTTGAAGCCGAGCGCAAAAAAAAGCCTCGCCGTAAGCCTTGCGTATATTTTTGGGATGGCGAGTTCGTATGCGATTTTAGGAGCTTTCGTGGCGGTTTTTGGGCAAAATTTACAGGGCCTGCTGCAAACTCCGCCCGCGCTGATTTTAACCTCGCTCATATTCGCCGCGCTCGCGTTTTCTATGTTTGGATTTTACGAGATCCGCCTGCCTGCACGCTTTCAAAGCTTCTTAAATAGCAAAAGCGAAAATGCTGGCGGTCTGATCGGAGTTTTTTCGATGGGGCTTATCTCGGCGCTCGTCGTATCGCCGTGCATCTCCGCTCCGCTTGCGGGCGCGCTCGTTTACATCGCGGGCAGCGGCGACGTTCTGCTGGGCGCGGCGGCTCTTTTTGCGCTGGGGCTCGGAAGCGGCGCGCTGCTGCTTGTGGTAGGGCTCGGCGGCGCACTGCCTAGACCTGGAGCTTGGATGGAGGCGGTGCCTAAAATTTTCGGCTTTTTGTTGCTTTTTACGGCGGTGTGGATTTCGCGCACGCTCATCGGCGAAAATTTAAGCCTGCTGATTTATGCGGTTTTAGGCGCGATCTTCGCAGGATTTTTGGGGCTGTTTGACGGCGGCGCGGGCGGCATCAAGCGCGCTTTGGCTCTCGTAATCGCGCTATATTCGGCGCTGCTGCTTGCGGGCTTTGCCAGCGGCGCGAAAGATTTTTCCAGACCGCTTGGTAATCTAATCCCGCAAAGCACGAGATATTCCAGCGGCGGCCCCGGCGGCGAGAGCTTGCAAGCGAGCGAAATTTCTCGCGCTAAAAATTTAAGCGGCGCGCATTTTTCGTTTGTGCACGATCTGGCGCAGCTGCGCGGCGAAATAGAAAATTCCAAAAAGCCCGTGATAGTCGATTTTTGGGCTAGCTGGTGCAAAAATTGCGAGCAGAGCGAGCGGGCGTTTGCAGACCCTGCGCTTGCCGGCGCGCTTGATAAATTTAGCCTTTTAAAGATCGATCTTAGCGAAGATAGCGAGCAAAATAGGGCGATAAAAGCGCATTTTAAGGTATTCGGTCCGCCTACGATTCTGTTTTTTAAAGAGGGCGCCGAGATTGCGAGCCTGCGCCAGATCGGTAGCGTAAATTCCGAAAAGCTGGCTGAGATTTTAACCGAAATTTAGTGAAATTTAGATAGATTTCAAGCAAAATTAGTTTTAAGGATTGCGCGATGATAAGCAAAAATAGGGCTACGAAAGAGACCAAAATCGAGCTGGAGCTGGAGCTTTACGGGCGTGGCTCGGCGCAGATACAAACGGACATCGGCTTTTTCGATCATATGCTTAGCGCGTTTGCCAAGCACGCGTGGATTGATCTGAGCTTGCGCTGCGAGGGCGATTTGCAGGTCGATTTTCACCACAGCGTCGAAGACTGCGGCATCGTGCTCGGAAGCGCGATAAAAGAGGCGATCTATCCCGCGCAAAACATCGAGCGCTTCGGCGATAGCGTCGTCGTGATGGACGAGGCGGCAGTTTCTGCGGCGCTTGATTTTTCCAACCGCGCGTTTTTGGTATTTGATTGCCCGAGCCTAAAGCGCGGCAAGATCGGCGAATTCGACGCCGAGCTCGTGGAGGAATTTTTTCGCGCTTTGGCTTTCAATGCAAATTTCACGCTACATATAAACCAAATTCGCGGCGAAAATCTACACCACGTCGCAGAAGCCTCGTTTAAGGCGTTTGCCGTCGCATTTCGTCGCGCGATAAGTATTAACGAGCGCGCCGGCGTGCCTAGCACGAAGGGCGTTTTATAGCGGTAAATGCGCGCTAAATTTAGTAAATTTGGCAATTCGCGGTTTTGTAATTTTATCGGCGTTTGAAATTTTACTCTCGCCGCTGCTTGAAATTTGCAAAATTTCACTTTTGCTCGGGCGAGGGTCGTCGCTTTATTAAGACGCTTGCTCTAGGCGTATTTGCGCTTACGCTCTTGCTTGACTGGCGCGTAAATTTAATCGGCGCGCTAAAATGCTGCTTTGCACATTAAAATTTAAAGGTAAAAAATGAATATTTTCGGATCGCTTATGGAGATTTTAAATGTGCTGTTTTTGATCTGCTTTGTTTGGCTTGTCGCGTGCTTGATTAAATTTATCAGATCAAAAGACGAGCCGGAGCGCCATAAAAGAGATAAAAAATTTCTAATTATTTCGACGGTTGCGTTTTTGTGTACTTTCGCTCCGCTGGTATATTTTGAGTGGCTGCCGGATCTGTTCATCTCGATCTCGGTTTTGATCGCGCTGCCGATAATTTCGTTTATTTTCCTCATCGTGTATTTAATAAAATTTATTAAATCCGCTAAAAGCGCGCCCGAGCAGCGCAGAAAGATTAGAAATCTCCTGATTCTCTCTGCGTTTTTATTCATAATCTTTTCAGCCGCCTTAATGGGCTTTTTATGGCTGCTTAACAGCGCTCTTTCGCATATGTGAGGCACAAAATGAGCGATGAAATTTTTCAAAAAACGATCGCCGTAATATTTACGGCTTGGGCGATTAGCGTTTGTGCGCTAGTCGCAGCGGCGCTGTATCTGCAGAGCAAATGCTCGATCATCTCATATATCGCAAACGGAAACTAAGATGAAGCGTGCAATTATCGCCATTTTTCTGGTGTTTATCTTAGCGGCTTTCGATTTTGCGTTTTACCGCCTCGTCGTGAAGCGATACGTAAATCAAAGCAGCGCCAAGATGCAGGCCAAATCGATCGAGCTGCATAAAATTTCTGCCGTTTGAGCAGGGCTCGCAGATCGTGCGGGTTAGCTCTAGCTTAAAACTTAGCGGCGATCTGCCGATAATCGACGGAGCAGCGGCTTTGTATCCCGTCTTTTCGGCATTCGTCGCGGCAAACTATCCTAAGGACAGCGTGGAATTTGACGGGCAAAATTTCACGAATTCTAGCAGACTTAAATTTAGCAACACTCGCGGCGCATACAAGGCCATAAGCGACGGCGAGGCGGATCTCATTTTCGTCGCAGCCCCTTCAAAGCAGCAGCTTGATTACGCGCGAGAAAAGGGCGCAAACTTACGCTTCGTGCCGATCGGGCTGGAGGCGTTCGTCTTTATCGTAAATGCAAATAACAAAGTTTCAAGCTTAAGCTTGGATCAGGTGCGAGGAATTTATTCGGGGCAATATAGCGACTGGTCGCAGCTCGGCGGCGAGCGCATGCGAATAGATGCCGTGCAGCGAAACGCGGGTAGCGGCAGCCAGAGCGCGTTTTTAAAATTTATGGGCGAGACGCAGCCTAAGCGCAAGATCACGGGCTTTTTCGGCAGTGCAATCGGCTTTTCGTTTCGATACTACGTCGAGGGGATCGTGCGAAACGGCGGCGTGAAGATGCTTAGCCTAAACGGCGCGTATCCGAATAAAGAAAATATCGCTAGCCGCAAATACCCGCTCGTAGCCGAAATTTACGCGGTTTACGACGAAAATAACAAAAACGAAAATATCCGCACGCTGATAGATTGGATCCTTTCGCCGCAGGGGCAAAGTATCATCGAAAATAGTGGCTACGTGCCGATTAAAGGCTAAGATCGCAGCTTAAATTTATGCGCCGTTTGCCAAAAATTCAGCCAAATTTCGTTAAAATCACAAAATTTCAAAAAACGGAAAACGAAGTGATAAAGATCATATTTTTAGACGTAGACGGCTGCCTTAGCGACGGCGGGTTGTATCATTCAAACGGCGGCGAAGAGATGAAGAAATTTAATGTAAAAGACGGGTTCGGCATCCAGGAGTGGCAGCGGCTGGGGCTAAAGGTCGCGATCATCACCGGCAAAAGCTCACAAATCGTCGCAAACCGCGCGCGTGAGCTAAAGATCGATACGCTCTTTCAAGGCGAAAAAGATAAGCTCTCAAGGGCGGAGCAAATTTTAAAAAATTTTAACCTAAGCTTCGATGAGGCCGCTGCGATCGGCGATGATATAAATGATGCGAAGCTTTTAAATGCGGTCGCGATCAGCTTCAAGCCCGCCGATGCGCTAAGCTCGCTAAAAGCGGACGTCGCGCTAAGCAAAAACGGCGGCTGCGGCGCGGTGCGCGAGATGATCGAAATACTCGTCGATAAAAACGGCATGCGCGAAGAGTGGAATAGCAAATGGCTGTAATTTTGCAAGCGCGCGCGATGGGTAAAATTTCGCGCAGATCAAAGAGGACTGAGCGATGGTGATAAAAATTTTCTACGTCGCGATTGCGATCTTTTGCGTCGCGATGGTGTTTTTAAGCGTGCAGACGCCGTATTTTAGCGATATGTTTAGACAGGATCTAAGCATTGCGAATATGGAGATGAAAAAGATCGTCGATTATCAGATCGGCGAGCGCGTGGATGCTAAATTTACCGCGGACGGCGGCACTCGCTATAAGGATCGCGACGAGTTTGTAAATTTTAAAGCCGAGGAGACCACTTCGGATCTAAATCACACTTTGGTTTCAAAAACCGCGACGCGCGCAGGCGAGCTGATAAAATTTAACGGCGATGCGCACTACGTAAATAGCAGAGGCTTTGATTACACGGCGCAAGAGATCATCTACGATACGAGCAGCAAGATCGTCCGCTCCGACGTGCCGTACGTGCTGCGCCAAGGCGGCGACCACATTACGGGCGCAAGCATCAGCTACGATACTAAAACCAAACAAACAAACTCAAAAGGAATCCACGCATGGTATTTAATAAAAGATCAAAACTCCACAAACTAATACTTTCAGCTGCGCTAATTACGGGCTTTAGCGCGTCAGCTCTTAGCGCCGCGCAGGAGCAGGTCGAGGTCACGGCGGATAATTTTTTCGCCGACGAGATCAAACAGATCAGCGTGCTGACGGGTAACGTTCGCATCAAAAAGGGCGCTTACGATACGCTAAATTCCGACAAAGTGACGATCTACTTCGACGCCAAGCGCCAGCCTACCAAATACGTCGCGACGGGAAACGCAAATTTTAAAATTTTACTCAATCAAAAGCATTACGACGGCAAGGGCGGCGTGCTGACCTACGATCCGACCATCGAGGCCTACACGCTCGAAAACAACGCCTATCTGCACGAAGCCGAGACTAAAAAAGAGGTTTACGGCGATAAAATCATCGTAAATCGCCAAAAGGGCACCTACGAAGTAAAAAGCGGTGGCGGCGAGAAAAAGCCCGTGCGTCTGATCTTTCAGGTCGAAGATCAAAACAAATGATCTATCCTAGCAGCGCGCAGTTTATCACCTCCGCCGCAAATATCACGGGTGCGCCCGAGTTTGCGATGAGCGAAGTGGCGTTTTTGGGGCGTTCCAACGTCGGCAAAAGCAGCCTGATAAACGCTCTAGTCGGGCGCAAAAATCTAGCCAAATCAAGCTCGACGCCGGGTAAAACGCAGCTCATAAATTTCTTCGAGGTTAAATTTAAACAGAAGCTTGCCGCAGATTCGGACGGCTCGCAAGCTGAAACGCCGCCCGATCTGGCAAGTAAAGGGGCTTCAAACTCGGGTGCGAATTGCGCGCAAGAGCGCGCGGACGCTGCGACGTCTGAGCGAAATTTAAAGCAGGACTCTATTTTAAATTTAAAAAGCGCCTCGGCGGATTTTAGATCGGATCGCGAGACAGATCTTGCGGCAGGTTTTGCGCCGAATTCAGCGCAAAGCCCCGAATTAAATTTTACAGACAGATCCGCGCTAAATTTAGCAGCCAACCCCGCCTTTTCGGATCTTGCGAGCTTGGGTGAAAATATCTCTTTGATCTTCGTGGATCTGCCGGGGTTTGGGTACGCTAAGGTCTCTAAAAAACTGCATTATATCTGGCAAAAAAATCTCGACGAATTTATCAAAGAACGCCTAAATATCAAGCTTTTCGTCCATCTCATCGACGCGAGGCAGTTTGATCTTGCGATAGATAAAAATTTGCAAAACTATCTCGCTAGTTTTCTGCGCGGCGATCAAAAGGTCGTGAGGCTCTACACCAAAGCCGACAAGCTCAACCAAAGCGAGCGCGCAAAGCTTTTGAGGCACGATCCGCAGGCGGTTTTGGTCTCGACGCTAAAGGGTAGCGGGCTTGCAAAAGCGCGTGAGATCATCGTGCGCAGGGCGTTTGGATTATGAAATTTCTAAATTTAAATACTCAAAATTTCGCGGCGCAGAATTTCAAAATAATTAAATTCAGCGGATATAAAATGCGCCGCGAAAATCGCGCAAAGATTAGGGAAAATTTTAGATGATACGGCTAAAAAAGGCGCGCCTTTGCGACATTTCACGTATGCAGGAGCTCGTAAAAGAGGAGGTTCAAAACGGCGTGATTTTGCCGCTTGAAAGCGATGAGATTGCTGCTCATATTCGCTCATACGTGCTGGCGTTCGGCTGCGATTCTAAGGCGGATACGAGCTTTGATTCTAAAGAGAATTCCGATTCAAATTTAGCCCAGAATTCCGATTTAAATTTAGCGCGCAATGCCGATTTAAATTTAATCCAAAGCTCCGCCGAAAATTTTGTCAAAAATTCTACCCAAAATTCCGCCAAAAATGCCGCGGATAATTTTGCGCCGCAACTAACTACGCCGCAAAGCGAAGCGCAAGCCGTATCCGAGGCGGGCTGCGCGCAAGCGGGCAAAGAGCAAATTTGGTGGAGCGAATATTCGCAAAGCGCGGGCGTTTTTAAGAATGATCTTTCGCGGCTTTGCGAATCGCAGTCCGCAAAAAATGCCGAAATTTTGGCAGGCTTTGCTTCGCTTAAAATTTTTAACGCCGATCTTGCCGAGGTGCGCTCGCTCATCGTCGCTCCGCAGTTTCGCAGGCAGGGTATTGCCAGAGCTATCGTAAACGAGTTGCTCGGCGAAGCGAAATTTTACGGGCTAAAAAGCGTATTTACGCTCACCTATCAAAAGGAATTTTTTGAGCGTCTGGGTTTTATCGAAATCCCAAAGGACGAGCTGCCCGCGCAAAAAATTTGGGCTGATTGTATTAAATGCAAAAAGTTTCCGGTATGCAACGAAATCGCACTTATCTATACCTTATAGCGGACACGCTTTTTAGCGCGGGGGTTCTTTTCTACCTGCTTCTAAGTGCGGTGTATAGGGGGCTGCCGCCGCTGATCGGATTTTTTTTCACGGCGATGGTGGTGCAAAAATATGAAAACGACGTGAAATTTAAAAAGTTCGGCTTTACCTGGTTTTTCTCTATTTTTTATCTGTTTTGCGCCGAGCAGATCCATGGATTTAACCTATTTAGCGTGGCTATCGCGTATTGTATATTTTATTTCGTGGTCTATGAAAACTCATTTAAATATATTAAATTTAGAAATTTTTTGATCTGCTTTTACGTGATGATTAGCTATGTTTTGGTTTTTGTCACGAGTAACGCGATCTCTGCGATCAAAAAGAGCGAATATCTGCCCCTAAGCGGCGAGTATTTAAATTACATCGTGATTGAAATTTTGCTTGCTCTACTCTTTTTTAAGGGGCGGCTGGTATGAGGCTGAAGTTCGTATTTGCTTTCGTGATATTATTTTTTACCATGCTTTTGGTTAGAATTTATTATCTTTCGATCAAATCAAACGAATTCTACGAGCAGGTCGCTAAAAACAACGTCATCTCCACCGAATATATCCCGCCGGTGCGCGGTCAAATTTTAGACGCCAAAGGCCGCCCGCTTGCGATAAACAATCTCGGCTTTTCGCTATCGATCGCGCCGCATCTAAAAGACGCCGCGCTGCAAAGCGAGCTAAATAATATCTCGCGCTACTTCAAAGATCTCAACGTCACTGCGATGAGCAAGAGCTACAAGGACGCGAATTCCGCTTACAATCAAGATTTTATCGAAGTCGTGCCGTTTTTGGACTACAACGCCACGATACAGCATTTTGCGAGCTTAAGCCTACACGAAAATATTAAAATTTCGCCTGCTTCGCAGCGCTTCTATCCTTACGGCGCGCTGGCTTCGCACATCATCGGCTACGTAGGCCGCGCCAATAAAAAGGATATCCAAAGCAACCCCCTAAGCGCGCTTACCGGATACAACGGCAGAAGTGGCGTCGAGGGGTATTATAACGAGCTTTTGCAGGGCAGCAAGGGCGAGCGCAAGACGAAGGTTACGGCGCTAAATCAGGTCGTGGAGGAGATCTCGATGCAGGAGCCCAGCAGCAGCGAAATTTCGCTTACCATCGATCTTGAGCTGCAAAAATACCTCGAGGAAATTTTTAAAGATAAAGACGGCGTAGCGATCGTGATGGATCTGCGCGACGGTGCTATCATCGCGGCGGGCAGCTTCCCCGAGTACGATCTAAACACCTTCGTGGGCGGAATTTCACAGGCGCAGTGGGACGAGCTGATAAAAGATCCGCGCCATCCTTTTACGAATAAGCTCGTAAACGGCCTCTATCCGCCGGGCTCGGTCATTAAGATGGCTGTGGGGATGAGCTTTTTAAACAGCGGCAAGATCAACGAGAACTGGAGCGTATTTTGCAGCGGCGCGATAGAGCTTGGAGGGCGAAAATTCCGCTGCTGGAAGAGCTGGGGTCACGGCCGCGTGAGCCTAGTAGAGGCGATTAAAGGCAGCTGCGACGTATATTTTTACGAAGGCTCGCTGCTGGTGGGGATCGACTATATGTCCGCGTATCTGCAGCGTCTGGGGTTTGGTAGTAAAACAGGTGTCGATCTACCCAATGAATTTGTAGGCACGATGCCTAATAAGGCCTGGAAAATGCAGAAATTTAAGCGCGCGTGGTATCAGGGTGAGACGGTCAATGCCTCGATCGGCCAGGGCGACGTGCTCGTCACCCCTATGCAGGTAGCTAAAAACACCGCGCAGATCGCCTCGGGCAAGGCTATCACGCCGCATTTTTTAAAAAGCATCGACGGCAAGCCGGTGGAATTTACCCCTACTGAGCTTTTCACGCCGAAAGAAAAGGCGCAGCTGCCCCTCGTACGGCGCGGCATGTATGAGGTCGGCAACAACCCGGACGGAGGCACCGCCTACAAGCTCATCCATACCGCGGTAGTGCCTCTAGCGGTCAAGACCGGCACCGCGCAGGTCGTAGGCATCTCGCAGACCGCCAAAAAGCGAATGAAAGAGGCCGATATGGACTACTTCCACCGCTCGCACGCCTGGATGACGAGCTTTGGGCCGTATGACAAGCCGCAATACGCCGTAACCGTGCTCGTAGAACACGGCGGCGGCGGCGGAAGCGCGGCAGGTCCCGTAATAATGCAAATCTACGAAAAACTCGTCCAGATGGGCTACATCGACGCCAATGCAACGACTAACAAAGATACCGCAAAGAAGACGAAGTAGGCGGAATTTTAAAATTATAAAATTTTAGAATTCCGCCTGTCCTTCGCGGGCTTGGAATTTTATCTAGCCTTCATGAGTCTGAAATTTTAAAATTTAGCTTGGAGTATCGACACGGAATTTTAAAATTTCATACAACCTATGCCTCGTCTGCTCTAAATTTTAAAATTTAAAGCAACAAAAGACCCTAAAATTGGGTAGGGCAAAGCGATTTTAAATTTTAAATGCACCATAAGAATAAGGCGGTAGAATACGCCAAAATATCTTTTATAAAAATGGGGAAATTTTATGCAAGATTACGACAAAGAACCGATAGTGATAAAAAACGACTATTTGCTAAAAAGTAGATTAACAGTAGGAATTTTTTTCTTGATATTCGCATTAGTATTTGCCATTAGATCTATTTTTCTCATCGAAAGTTTCTTTAATAGTATTTTGAGAAAAGGCGAGCTAGCGCTTTGCGTATTTATATTTTTTAAAACGATTTTTGGAGATTTTGCAATGCTGAAAAGCATGCTAGTAAATGACTTACAAATTAGAATTTTTGAGAAAATAATAGAATGTGACTATGTGGATTTTGCAGGGAATTTAAAGGTACTAAAAATCCAGCTTACGGAGCATACAAAGATAACGTATTCATACTTTCCATGTTTTGGAGAAACTGCAAAACTTGATAGTAAAACTTTAATGGATAAAATTACGTATATAACAAATCTTGCAATGGCTATCGTCATAAACTTTATATCTATAATTATCTTTCAATGCTTAAATTCCTTGAGGATAAAAAAGTACTATATTTTTAATGATAACGGTATTGTGATATCGGCAAAACAAAATAAATTACTTATTGATAGATTTGGCAAAGTTCCTTTTAATAAACGAACCTTGATGATATCTTTAACTAACTACAATTCAAAATTTTTTGATAAGGATAAAAAATAATTCTAATTTTAACGGTATCAAATTAGGTGAATAAGTAGAATGAAAATTTTAGCTTACGATCGCAACGGGCAAGATAGACGATGGCAACGAAGAGCTTAAAATTTGATGAGAGATCACGACAAAGAGTTTTGAAAGTACTGAAATGAAACGTGATATAAAAGCCAAATTGATCTTAAAAACTATAAAGTAGGGGCTAGGGTGATAAAAGAGTTCATTAAAAAATGTTTTGAGCTAAAAGGGATGAGGATTTTATTCTGGATCGCCTTGCTCATTTTTACTATAGATTGCTTGGGCGTTATATTTGCCAGGATAGATGCGGTTTTTTTGGCGGAATATAGAGGTTGTGATATCGCGAATCCGCTTTCTATCGTTATGAAAGCTTTTAAACTAACGTGGCACGAAGAAGCGAGCGATAGCGAAAGCGATATTTTCGGCGCTATGATATTGTATCTATTTTGCGCGACGGTAATTTTGCCTCTAATCATCTGCTGCTTCGTATTTTCTAAAATAAAGGCTTTTATTCTGCTGGATAAAATATCCGGCGCATCTGCATTTTTTATAAGTTTATTTTATACTTATTCGCTGGCCGTAATAATCCTAGCAAGAGCCGATTTGACCTGGTTAGGTCATCTGTTTGATCGCTCAAATTTTAATTCTAATATAATGATGATAAGCGCTTTATCATCGCTAATAATTGCGTCCGTGGCGGTTTTTATTCTAAAAAGAAGAGATAAAATTTAATGCGGATAAGTTTATGAGGCCATCTTTTTCCGGCTAAATTTTACATAAATTAATACGTAAAATTTTATGAATAGAGCTCGAGATATGTAAATTTAAAAGGGGTAAATTTTGAAACGATCTTAAATTTGCCCCCGCTTCAGATTTGAAATTTCAAGTTTCGAGGTTTGGAATTTCGATCATCGACTTCGAATTTTAAAATTCTAATCCTGCCCGCCTTTTTAAATTTTATAATCTAAAATCCTCGTGTTTCGAACCACGCAGCTTGAAGTCGCTGCTTCTTAAATTTAAAATTCTAAGCTCTGAAATGCGGAATTACACTCAATAAATTTTAAAATTTAAAGCCCAGAATTTTATTTGGTAAAAATTTTATCCGATCAGAATTTGGCTCGATAAATTCTATAGAATGCTATTATGAAAGAGGAAAAGATGAAATTTTAAATAGAGCGTTTCAATTCCCAACGAGATGGAATTCTACCCGATCTGCAATAGACTTGACGCGATAGTTGAGCTGTTTCAATTCCCAACGGGATGGAATTCTACAAGGGTATGGATCTTATCTTGATTAGCAAAACAGAGTTTCAATTCCCAACGGGATGGAATTCTACGATATTTTGTGCAGCGACGATGACCCGTATTGATACGTTTCAATTCCCAACGGGATGGAATTCTACAAATATTTGCTGCAAACCCAATACGGCAAGCCCTAGTTTCAATTCCCAACGGGATGGAATTCTACCGAATAGGATTGCGAAGTATGATTGGGCGTCGCGGTTTCAATTCCCAACGGGATGGAATTCTACACTATCCCCTCTGCGCTTATCTCTTTCTGGCACTCGTTTCAATTCCCAACGGGATGGAATTCTACTATAACAATACCTATGTTTGATTAAATATTGGCACGTTTCAATTCCCAACGGGATGGAATTCTACTCGGTATTATAAACAAGCCTCTGATTGTAGTGCCGTTTCAATTCCAAACGGGATGGAATTCTACCTGGGGCTTTCCTTTCAGAAAGGGGATAGATCAGTTGTTTCAATTCCCAACGGGATGGAATTCTACAATGCGCAGGCTCGCACCGCGGCGAAGTATCTTGAGTTTCAATTCCCAACGGGATGGAATTCTACTCTATTCCTATCCAAATTTCCATAATTATAGCAAAAGTTTCAATTCCCAACGGGATGGAATTCTACCGAATTCGTCCGCCGTAGGCTCCTCGTAGCTTTCCATGTTTCAATTCCCAACGGGATGGAATTCTACTAGGACGAAAAATGTATGAAGATTTAGAAAAAGAACGTTTCAATTCCCAACGGGATGGAATTCTACTTGAAAAAAAAGAGATTTTTAATCGTCGACTCTAGTTTCAATTCCCAACGGGATGGAATTCTACTTCGTCTTTTTGCGAATACGGCAAAAAATATGTATGTTTCAATTCCCAACGGGATGGAATTCTACACTGAAGCAGAGTATCGAAAAAACTGGTGAGCTTATGTTTCAATTCCCAACGGGATGGAATTCTACCCAGCCTTAGGCGAAACTATGGCATACGGACTTTAGTTTCAATTCCCAATGGGATGGAATTATACTGAAGCAAGCGACGATTAACGCAGGCTTTGCGATCTGTTTCAATTCCCAAGGGGAAAGATTACCCACCAAATTTACTTAGCTAAGGCGTGAGATTTACCTCGCCAAATTTACTCCACCAAAGCGAGGAATTTACCCCGCAGGATAAATTCCGCCGAATTTTACTTCACCCTCTTTATTTCGATTTCGCCTTCGTGCGCGCCGATTTCGATCCGATCGCCCGTTTTGATCTCGTCGCTTAGGATCATATCGGCGATCTTGTCCTCCACTAGATCGTAAAGCGCCCTGCGCAGCGGCCTCGCGCCGTATTCGATATCAAAGCCCGCCGAGGCGATGAGCTTTTTGGCATTTTCGCTTAGGCTCGCGTTAATGCCGCGGTTTGCGAGTGTTTTTTGTAGACTCTTAAACATAATGCCCACGATTTTGATGAGATTGTCCTCGCTTAGGGCATTGAAGATCACGATATCGTCCAAGCGGTTGATAAATTCGGGCTTGAAATAATTCTTCAGCTCACCCTTTATCGCCTCCTCGCGCTCGGCAAGCGCGATCTCGCGCGGCTTGTCTGCATTTTTGGCGTCAAGCTCCATAATCTTAGCCGAGCCGATATTGCTCGTTAGGATGATGATCGTGTTTTTGAAATCGACCGTAACGCCCTTGTTATCGGTCGCGCGCCCGTCGTCTAAAATTCCAAGCAGGATGTTAAAAACGTCCTTGTGCGCCTTTTCGATCTCATCAAAAAGCAGCACAGAGTAGGGCTTTCTGCGCACCGCTTCGGTAAGTTGCCCGCCCTCATCATAGCCCACGTATCCCGGAGGCGCGCCGAGCAGGCGGCTGACGCTGTGTTTTTCCATATACTCGCTCATATCAAAGCGGATCATCGCCCGCTCGTCGTCGAATAAAAACCTGGCTAAGCTCTTTGCGCTCTCGGTCTTGCCGACGCCGGTAGGGCCCAAAAACAAAAAGCTTCCGATTGGGCGGTTTTCGTTTACGAGCCCCGCTTTGTTGCGCTTGACTGCGCGAGCGATGGCGTGCAGCGCCTCATCTTGCCCCACGACGCTCTCTTTTAGATGCTCCTCGATGTGAAGGAATTTCTCCTTTTCGGAGGAGAGCATTTTGCTTACCGAGATGCCCGTCCACTTGCTTAAAATTTCAGCCACGCTCTCCTCGTCCACGCGGTTTCGCAAAAGCACGCCGTTTTCTTTCATCGCGTCCCATTTCGCCTCAAGTTCCTTGACCTTTGCTTGCGCGGCGGGGATCTTGCCGTATTCGATCTCGGCAGCCTTGCTAAGATCGCCGTTGCGTCTTGCTAGGCTGGCTTCGTTTTTAAGGCTATCGATTGCTTTCTTAGCCTCGCTGATGCCGCCGAATACGGACTTTTCGTTTTCAAATTTAGCCTGAAGCGCGTTTTTTTGCTCGGTTAAATTTTCGATCTCTTTGTCGATCTGTGCGAGCCGCTCGTCGTTTTTGCCATCATCCTCCATCTTAAGGGCTTCCTTTTCGACCTGAAGCGTGAGGATGTCGCGCTTGGCCTTGGCAAGCTCGTTGGGCTCGCTTTCGATCTGCATTTTAAGCTCTGCCGCCGCTTCGTCAATGAGATCGATCGCCTTATCGGGTAAGAATCTATCGCTGATGTAGCGGTCGCTTAGCCTTGCAGCCGCCACAAGCGCGCTATCGGTGATGGTTACGTTGTGATGTACCTCCAGCCGCTCCTTTATACCGCGCAGGATCGCCGTAGCTTCGCTTACGCTAGGTTCCGCGACCGTTACGGGCTGGAAACGGCGCTGAAGCGCGGCGTCTTTTTCAAAATACTTTCGATACTCTTTCAGCGTCGTAGCACCGATAGCGTGCAGCTCGCCGCGCGCAAGGGCGGGCTTTAGGATGTTTGCGGCATCCATCGAGCCTTCGCTTGCGCCCGCGCCTACGATGGTGTGAATTTCATCGATGAAAAGTACGACGTTTGCGGCTTTTACGACCTCGTTTATGACGGCTTTGAGCCTATCCTCAAACTCGCCGCGGTACTTCGCGCCCGCGATCAGCGCACTCATATCAAGCGCGATGACGCGTTTGTTTTGCAGGCTGAGCGGGACCTCTTTTTTGGCGATCAGCTGCGCAAGACCCTCGACGACCGCGGTTTTTCCCACGCCCGGCTCGCCGAGTAGGATAGGGTTGTTTTTCGTCTTGCGGATTAAAATTTGCATCATTCGCGAGATTACCTCGTCGCGGCCGATGACCGGATCGAGCTCGCCCGCGATTGCCTTGGCGGTGAGATCGACGCCGAATTTACTAAGCGCCTCAAGCGTCTCGTCGGCGGTTTGCGAATCGATGCTTTTGCCGCCGCGAAGTGCCTCTAGCTCCTTTTTGATCTCGCTAAGATCTGCAAATTTAGACAGAATTTTCTTTAGCGGATCTGCGTTTAAATTTGCGATCAGCCAGGTATCTACGGCGATAAATTTATCGCCAGAGCTCGTCATCAGCCCTTTTGCGATCTCTAGTGAGTTCATTAGCTCGCGCGAGGGTCGAACGTTTTCCTTCGTGACGTTTGAGCTGGTCGGCAAATTTGAAATTTCGCTTTTGATCTCAAGCTCGACCGCGGTCTTTTCGATACTAAATTTATTAAAAATTTGATTTAGCACCGAGCCGCTGTCAGCTACCAAAGCCCAGAGCATGTGCAATACGCCCACTTCGCTATTTTTGGAATGAATCGCCAAAGAAACGCTGCTTTCGAGCACGGAGCGCATTTTATCGGTTAAAATTTCAATAGGTTCGTTCATAAATTTTCTCCTAAAGTTGAAGTTGGTTGCATTATATAACTTTAGTGTCTTTATGTCAAGGTTTTTTAGTGAGATTTTAAAATTTTCGCCTTAAATTTATCCGTAAACGCGCAAATTTCGTATGAAATTTACCTTATTTTTAGCCAATTTTCTATAGAATTCACTCCATTTTACTTTCAAGGATAAACTTTGCGACAAAAACACCTCTTCTTCGGCTTGGGATTCATATTTTCTCTATTTTTAGGCGTTAGTTTTCTTACCGGAAATTTACAAGCCAGAGAGGTCAATGCGACTAAAAAGCCAGACAGCGAAAAAACGCGTTTGGAGGCGCTAGCTAAGCTTACCAAGACGCTTGCGATCGTCGAGAACAATTATGTCGATGAGATGAGCTTCTCGGAGCTTGTGGACAAGACGATTTCGGGGCTTATGAATAACCTCGACGCACACTCAAGCTACATGGACGAAAAGGCGTTTAACGATACGAAAGTCCAGACCGAAGGCGAGTTTGGCGGGCTTGGAATTCAGGTGGGTATGAAAGACGGCGCTCTGACCGTCATCTCGCCTATCGAGGGCACTCCGGCGGATAAAAAGGGCATTCAGGCTAACGACGTGATCTTGCGTATCGATGGCAATGCGACCTTCGGCATCACGATCGACGATGCAGTCTCAAAAATGCGCGGCAAGCCGAAAACCAAAATCACTCTAACGATCGTGCGCAAAGGTGTTAGCAAGCCTTTCGACGTCGAGATTATCCGCGACATAATCAAAGTGGAATCGGTCTATGCTAAGATGATCGAGGATGATAAAATTTTATATCTGCGCGTTACGAATTTCGATCAGCACGTGGTTCCGGATGCGAGCAAATTTATAAAAGAGCATAGAGACGCCAAGGGCATTATTTTGGATCTGCGAAACAACCCGGGCGGGCTTTTAGATCAGGCGATCGGGCTTGTAAATTTATTCGTCAGCAAAGGTCTTATCGTCTCTCAAAAAGGGCGCGCGAAAAACGAAACCGAAGCGCATAACGCCGATCCTAAAAAGAAGATCACCGATTTGCCTCTGGTAGTGTTAGTAAACGGCGGCAGCGCAAGCGCGAGCGAGATCGTAAGCGGATCGCTTCAAGATCTAAAGCGCGCCGTGCTGGTTGGTGAAAAAACTTTTGGTAAGGGAAGCGTGCAGGTGATCCTACCGATCGAGGATAAAGAAGCCTTGCGACTAACCATAGCGCGATACTATCTATCAAGTGGTCGCACTATCCAAGCGGTGGGCGTGACGCCTGATCTCATAGTGGCGCCGGGCAAGGTGCCGAGCCGCGACGAGGATGAATTCTCGCTAAAAGAAGCCGATCTCAAAAAGCACCTGCAAGGCGAGTTAGCCAAGGTCGAGACCAAGAAAAAAGATGCTCAGAAAAAGGATGAGAAAAATTTCATCACAGCAGAGCAGATTAATAACGATATCCAGTTAAAAACCGCAATAGACGCGATAAAAATTCTAAACATCAAGTAAGGAGAGTGTGATGCAAGCTACAAAAAAAGAGCTTATCTACGAAGGCAAGGGCAAAAAGATGTGGTCGGTTAACGAAAGTGACGACCTTTTGATCTCGGAATTTAAAGATTCGCTGACGGCGTTTAACGGTGTCAAAAAAGCCGAAGAGAGCGGCAAAGGTGCGCTGAATTGTAAAATTTCGACGCTGATTTTTGATCTTCTTAAAAAGCATGGTATCAACACCGCGCTTGTTGAGACGATCAGTCCGACCGAGCAGCTCGTAAAAAAATGCAAGATTTTCCCTCTTGAGATCATCGCTCGCAATATCGCCACCGGCTCGCTTACAAAGCGCCTGGGCATCAAAGAGGGCACGAAGCTTCCGTTTGCTCTGGTGGAGTTTTGTTACAAAGACGACAATCTGGGCGATCCGATCCTAAACGACGAGCATTGCTTGCTGCTTGGCGCCGTAAAGAGCCAAAGCGAGCTTGACGAGCTCAAAAAGATCGCGCGCAAGATCAATGAAATCTTGATTAAATTTTTCGATGAGCGAAATTTAAAGCTCGTGGATTTCAAAATCGAGCTTGGCAGAGATAAGGACGGAAATATCCTGCTTGCAGATGAGATCAGCCCCGATAGCTGCCGTTTTTGGGACAAACAGACCGATAAAAAGCTCGACAAGGACGTATTCAGGCAGGATCTTGGTAGCGTAAAAGTGGCCTACGAAGAGGTCTTGCGTAGAATTTTAGGATAAGCGATGAAGGTAATCGTAAACGTAAGGCTTAAGCAGGGCGTGCTCGATCCGCAGGGCAAGGCGGTTTTGCACGCCCTCGCTTCGCTTGGATTTAGCGGCGTGCGAGATGTGCGCGTAGCCAAACAGATTGTCCTTGAGCTAGATGGCGAGGATAGGGATAAAATTTACGCCGACGTCGCTAGAATGTGCGATGAAATTTTGGCAAACACCGTCATCGAAGACTACGAGATCGTGATATGAAGGTAGCGATCGTCAATTTCCCCGGCACCAACTGCGAGCGCGACAGCAAATACGCCTTTGATAAGCTCGGTTGTGAAACGCAGATAATCTGGCATAAAGAAACCGACATAAACGCCGATCTGATCGTGCTTCCTGGCGGTTTTAGCCACGGAGATTATCTGCGAACGGCGGCTATTGCCAAATTTAGCCCGGTGATGAAGGCGGTTCTTGCTCATGCTGCGCGCGGCGGCTATATCCTAGGCATCTGTAATGGCTTTCAGATGCTTTTGGAGCTAGGCTTGCTCGCAGGCGCGATGAATAAAAATATAAATTTAAGCTTTATCTCAAAATTTCACAATTTGCGCGTCGTTTCAAACGATAATAAATTTCTGCACTGTTGCGATAAGGGCGAAATTCTAAATATCCCGATCGCGCATGGTGAGGGTAACTATTATGCGCCTGCAGATACGCTAAAGTCGCTATACGACGAGGATTGCGTGTTGCTAAAATATTGCGACGAAAATGACGCGGATCTAAATCCGAACGGCTCAGTAGACGCAATTGCCGGGATTTGCGATAAAAACAAAAAGATTTTCGGCCTGATGCCGCATCCTGAGCGCGCTATAGAGCCTATTTTGGGCGGCACGGACGGAGAGAAAATGCTAAAAGGCTTAATTTGCTAAAAAAAATTCTTACTATTTTAGGTATCTGCACGCTTGCGTTTGCTGCGCCGGAGATTGAGATCGATTCGCTTGATGATCTAAGTAAATACGCGCCGAAAAAAGCTGAGGATAAGCCCGACGAGCCGCAGACGCGCGATAATTCCAAGGTGATGCTGAAGTATAATAAAAAAGAGGTTATGTCGATGGATAATCTAAGTATCGACGATCTTAAAGCTTTGGCGCCTACTAACGAAGTCGATCTTGATGTATCCGACGATAAGGTCTATCAGGACATTAAGCCCAAAGAGCTTACGCTAAAAGCCAGTGGAATGCCTAGAAAGGTGTATTGCAATCAAATTTTTAAGATCGATTTCGCCGTGTATTTAGGGCAGAAAATCACCGTTAAGCCAAAGCTAGAGATCAGCCGCACCAATGGTATGAAGTGGCTTAATGCCGATAATCTTACGTGGATTGAGGGCGACGAGATGTTTGAGACGACGCTGTGGTTTGCAGCAAGCGATAAGAGCGATAAGATAAATGAGCTCGTTTTGACGCTGCAGCGCAACGGAGAATTCTTTGAAAAAAGCTCTATCAAACCTGATAATCCGGAATTTATGAAGCTTGATACGAAGCCTAATTTTTCGCATATCGTAGCCGACGAGCTGAAACTTAAAAACTACAAAACTACCAAATTTGACGACGCTTCGAATTTACTCACGCTCGATCTTGGTATCCGAAACGGCGCAATCAGCGCTTTTAGTATCGATAATCCAGCCATTATCAAGCAGGGTGTGGATTCCGTACGCGGCACATACGCGAGCCAAAGCGGATATTATTTCGCCGTCGTGGATAAAAATATCACAAATTTAGACTTCAGCTATTTCAATCTTAATACTAAAAAATTTGAAAATTTCGGTCTTGAGCTTAATCCGCGCGCCGAGGATCTTAGCACGCAGATCGGGCTAAATCCGAAAGAGAGCAAGTTCGAAGCCTATAAGCAGATCGCGATCTACACGCTAGCTGCTGTGCTTTTGGTGATGTTTCTGCTTAGTAAAAATATCACGCCGCTTATCTTTGCGGTGCTGATTTTGGCGGTAAATTTCTATGCGCAAAGGCCTTACGGCACGGGCAGTATCGCGCAAAATTCCCCGGTTAGAATTTTGCCTATGCAAAGCTCCACCGTGTTTTACGTGACTAAAAATCCCGAAAAGGTTGAAATTTTAGGCACTAATAAGGAATTTTATAAAATCATGCTGGGCGGCAACAAGATCGGCTGGGTTAAAAAAGATGAGCTTAGCAAGGATTAGAGCGCTATTTTACGCGATTTGGTTTATTTTTACCGTCGTTTGCGTCGTGATCGCCATGGCGGTGAAAAACTCCTCTCATCGCCGCTTTCGCCGCATTTGGGGGCGCTTCCAGCGCTACGGCATTGGATACGATATCCAGATCATAGGTACCCCCGATCCGCGCGCGCAGCTAGTAATCGCCAACCACCAAAGCATAATGGATATCGTCGTGCTCGAAGAGACCCATCCCGCCGATATCTGCTGGATCGCTAAAAAGGAGATCGCAGATATCCCTATCATCGGCAAAATCATCACGCTTCCGAAGATGATCCAGGTCGATCGCTCAAATCCGCGCGATCTGGTGCGGATCGTGCATGAAGTGCAGCAGCGCGTGAGCGAAGGGCGCGTCATCACGATGTTTCCCGAAGGCACTAGACATCGCGGCACGCAGCTTTTGCAATTCCAAAGCGGCGCCAAAGCGATCGTTAGCAAGCTCGGTCTGCGCGTCCAGCCCGTGGTGCTCATCGGCACGCAGCACATCGCAAACTCTCACGATTTCACCGTTCACAGCGGACACGTCAAAATCATCTACCTAGACCTACTCGACACGAGCGATAAAGATTGGCTACAGCACGCCAGAGATACGATGCAAGCCGTAATTGACGAAAACGAAACCGCCGAAGCGTAGGCGGAATTTATAAATTTATCGATGAAATTTAAACGCGACTTTTGTTAATCCGCGCGATTTCTGCGCGCTAGCGCGTTTATTTGCGCTTTGGTTTGTGGCGGTAAAATTTTATAAAATTTCATCCGCTCGTGTTATGCAGCGTGGAATTTTAAAATTTTATCCATGCGCACAGGCGGTGAAATTTTAAAATTTCATCTAAGTGGCGGGCGGCGAGTTATCGGCGAGAGATAGGCAAGAAAACAGCGCCTATATAAAAGCGAAATTTTAAAATTTACGCGGCGCGGCAAGATGAAATTTAGCGTATATTTAGCCATTTGTGCGAATGGCTAAACGATTTGTCGCAAGAGCAAAAGACGGCGGCAAGCCGCAAGCAGTCAAAATTTTAAATTCTTAAGGAGGAGAGAGTGGCGTTTATTACAGAGTATATTTCAAAAGAGGATATCGAGAAATACGACTTACTAAAACCAAGCAATGAGATATGTGAAAAGTATCATCAAGTTAAGCTGGAATGGGCTATTCTAAATTCAAGAGACTGGTGCATAGATAGAGAAAGAGGTATTTGGCTTTTTTCAGTATGCAGTATCACTATCGGGGATCCGAGAGATATGGAATTTAGCGGTGAAGATATATGGCTTTTGCATTATAAAGGTAAAGATATAGAGATCGATTTAAGAGATATACATAACAAAAATACTAGCACGAAAATTACGGATAATCCATTTAGAATAATATATGAACTAGAATCCATAAGAAGCGATATAGGGGATATGTCAAAACAAGAGATTGTGGATATTTTAAAAGAAATTTTAAATGAGTTTAAGGGGGGAGTGTCCGTAACGACTTCTGTACCTAAAGAAAATATTCAAGTAACTTTCATATCAAAAATTTAAAGAAAAGGGGATAAAGTGGCGTTTGAAAATGCGATCATCACAAAAGAGGATGATAAAAAATATAAACTTACTAAGATTTTTCTTAAATATAATCCATACGATAAAGGCTTGCCGGATCAATGGTATTGGGTTATAGACAGGGAGCGTGACTGCTGGCTTATGAAAACAGGGTTTTTCCCAGATCCCGAGGTAGATCATGGATATTTAAGTAAAACGCTTTGGACTTTATATTACCAAGGAAGTATTATTAAAGTAATATTAGATATAGAATTGGATGAAAAAAAGGAGATTATTGATTCTATAAAGTACAATACTGTCTGGTACTTGCTTGAGCTTCATCCTATTCGAACATTCAGACTAAAAACACAAGATATTATAGATCTTTTAGCTGAGGCGCTTGATGTATTTGGTTTAGATGGCGCATGGGATCAAGCTCCAAATTTTAAAGTAAAGCTAATAAACAAGCTAAAATAGAATTAGCATTGGAATAGCCAAAAAATATTAGGTGCCGAATTGTCTACAAGACGGAAAAATTCCATGCTTAAATTTCGATGTCTTTGGCACTGGCATGTCTTAGAAATTTAGAATTAATTTTTGGCGTCAAATTTAAATCAGCGTCGGCTTTAGTTTGCGTGCTGAAAAGTCGGGTCTCTCGCCGCGAGCTAGAGCGATGAGCTCATCCGTCGTAATTAGATAAAAGCCCGCGAGACCTCTGCCGAAAAGCCTTTGGATTTCATCGCTTCTGCCGTCTAAAAAATCAAGCGCAAGCTTGGAATTTAGGAGCAAAAAATCGCTTCCGCTATCAAACGCGTCAAATAAAATTTCGCCGCCCAGTCGCAGCGCGCACTCCCGCTCGCGCTCATATATCTGCGCTCCAAGCGGCGCGCCTTCACATTCAAAGTGCACGATCTGCGCGCCCAACCTGATAGCGAGCCCCTCCGCAGCCTCGTCGTACCACACGGCGACGTTAAAGCCGCTAAAATCGTGCTTCGCGCCCGCTGCGTCAAATTCCGCCATGCTCTGCGCGCTTAAAATTTTATTACTGCGCGCAGGCTCAAATTTTAAAATATCGCAAAACGCCCTGTATGCCGCGCGGTCGTCAAACTCCATCCCCACGGCGTCGCACTTCGTAAAATACGCCATCTGCGGCTCGATGATCTCTAAAATCCTCATACGCTCGCTCGGGTGCGTCTGCATCAGGCGGTGCGCGAAGATAAAGGCGCTGTTGCCCAAAAACTCCTGCGAGCATGCGGGGATTTTCGTCGAGTAAAAATAGGGCGCGAGACTTTTGTAAAACTCGAAATCAGAGGCGTCCGCGATGCTCTCAAAGGCTTTAAATTTATCCAAAAATGCCCTCGGCTCGCAGCGTAGATCTTTAATCGCCTCTTTTTCGCTAAGAGGCGCGATGATTAGCTCGCTTCCAAAGTGCGCTATGAGCGTATCTAGCGGCTCTTTTACGCTCACCGTCGTGTCCCCGATTTTTACAAATTCCACTCCCTGTGCGCTGAAATAGGGATCGTGCGCATAGATGTCGTCAAGCAGTGCCGCAAGATCGGCAAAGGGAGCGCTTTCATAAACATAGGGCTTGAAGTAGCTTGCTACGTCGCAGCGCGGGTCGAAGCGAAAGAGCCTGATTTGAAGCATTTTTCATCCTTTTTTTATGGCGAATGATACTAGAATTTGCCTTAATAATGAGTTTTTTAGGCTCAATTTTATAAAATTGCGCCTTAGATTAACGCAAAGGCGGGCTATGAAAAATTTATACACCCTAAATCACGCGCCGATAAATGCGCATTTTAGTAAAAACTCAAGCGATTTCGTCGTGCGCGAAGTGCCGCTTTACGAGCCTAGTGGTGAGGGCGAGCACTGCATTTTGCTGCTGCAAAAAAAAGGCATCAGCACGCACGAGGCGCTGCGGATTTTAAGCGAACGCACGGGCGCTAAGATGCGCGAGTTCGGCTATGCGGGGCTTAAAGATAAACAGGGCCTTACGACGCAGCACGTTAGCATGCCCGCTAAATTTGAGCCTGCGCTGGGCGGATTTCCGCACGAGAGCCTTAAAATTTTAAGCGTGCAAAGGCACAAAAACAAGCTTAAAATCGGGCATCTAAAGGGCAACGACTTTTTCATCCGCCTAAAAAAAGTCCTGCCGCCCGACGCCGTCAAGCTCGCAGCCGCGCTAGATACGCTAGGGCGCGAGGGCTTTGCGAACTACTTCGGCTATCAGCGTTTCGGCAAGTTCGGCGACAACGCGGCGCAGGGCGAGGAGGTGCTGCGCGGACAGAGGCGGCTTAAAAACCCCAAAATGCGCGACTTTCTAATCAGCGCCTATCAGAGCGAGCTTTTCAACCGCTGGCTTAGCAAGCGGGTCGAAATTTCAAAATTTGCGGCGGAATTTAGCCTTGGAGAGTTTGCTAAAATTTACGGACTAAGCAATGAGGAGGCGCGCGAGATCGCGGCTCAGCCGCAGTTTTTTAAGCTTTTAAGGGGCGAGATTTTAGGACACTTTCCCCGTGGCGCGTTTTTTAGCTGCGACGATCTTGGCGCTGAGTGCGAGCGGTTCGCGAAGCGAGAAATCACGAGCGCAGGTCTAATCGTCGGGCGAGCGAAGTTGCGAGCTAGCGGGCTTGGCGGCAGATTTGAAGATGAAATTTTCGCGCCTGCTCGCGAGTTTGAGGCGCAGATGAATGGCTCGCGCAGGTTTGCATGGAGCTTTATGGAGCGCGTGCAGCACGCCTATGATGCGCAAAATGCGCATTTTAGCTTCAGTTTTTATCTGCCGAAAGGCTCTTACGCGACGGTCGTTTTGGAAGAAATTTTGCACCGAGATATATTCGAGGGTACCGCTACGGACGAGGATTGAGCCGCATCGCGTCGCGGAGCAGGGCTCATGCTATGTCAAACCGCGCCGTAGAGTAGGGTTCACGCCGCACTTGTGCTACGTCGCCGCGTCCCATGTCAAACTGCGTTGCGCCGCACGGAATTTTGCGAAATATCAAAACCGACTGCGTGGATTTAAATTTGCGCGGCGATGAAATTTTATGAAATTTCATCGCAGCAAGCGCGCCGTTTTGTCTAAGCCATAGAATTTAAAATTTTATTCTGCTCGGCCGTAGGTAAAATTTGCTAAATTTCACCTTTTTATAGTTGTCCAAATTTATTTTCGTCAATAACCAGCAAAATATTATTAAGCTTAAAATCGCTTAAGTCTTTTATTACTATTGTCCGTTTACAATATTTTCAAAAAAATTATTTTCTTCCCAAAAGTAGCATTCTAACATTTTTAAAATTCCATTTTCCAAAAGAACCATTGCTCCTCCAATGTTTTCATCAGAAAGCGTTAAATTTACATTGCCGACAAAACCGTTGTTTTTACTTTTTTCTAATATTTTTTTACACTTGAAATGGCAATAATATCCGGCTGTCGAAACCTCTCTTTTTGTAATTTCTGAATTTTCAAACTGCTTATAAAACGCATAATCGCCTAAATCATCACTTATTAGTTTAACGATTTCAGCCTCGATATTTGCAATATCTGTAAAATTATCGAGGGATAAACATCGTTCCGATTTTTGGTTTTCCATTTTTTATAACTCCACGTACAGTAATTTCATAGCCTTTAATATTAACTTTATAGCCATTAGTAAAATTATTTAGCAACTTACCATTTGCCATATCTCTTCCAAGTTCTTTAATTATAGCATTATAAGCTTGTTATTGATTATTTTTAAATTTATTTAAAAAATCATCTAATTTATGCTCTTTTTTGTTAAAGATGTGATTTAATTTATTAGCTTCTTTATCGTCATCATCCTCCGGCGGCAATGGTGCAGGGGCGGGAGTTTATACTTGCTCACGCCAAAAATTCCACCCCTTAAATTCCACGAGTCCTGAAATTTAAGCCAAAAAAGCTATAATTGCGCTCGGGTGTGGCGTGCGGTCGCTCCGCAAGGAGAGGAAAGTCCGAGCTGCGATAAGACAAGGTTGCGTCTAACGGACGCCGGGGGCAACCCTAGGGAAAGTACAACAGAAAGCAAACCGCCGCGCAAGCGGTAAGGGTGAAAGGGCGGGGTAAGAGCCCACCGCGCGCGTGGAGACACGAGTGGCAATGCAAACCCAACCTGCAGCAAGAACGGGTGGTTTCGTCTTATATTCGAACCGTTCGCTCGAACCGATTTGCAAAAATCGGTCTAGATAAATGACCGCTGTAACGGAACTCGGCTTATAGCCACACCTATTTTTACACCGAATTTATTTACTTGAAACAAGGAAAAAATTTTGAAAAGCTTAATTTTATGCAGTACGCTTTGCGCCGTCGTTTTAGGGCTCGGAGGCTGCGCGAATGCGGGCGCTGATAAATCTATAATCTTGCAAGGCGACGCCCACGATCGCGCCTGTGCGGAGGTTTATGAGCGCTACAAAGAGCTCGAAGCGGAGCTTTTAGCGGTCGAGGATCGATACGCAAACCCAAGCGTTGCAAACGATTATATACAGGCTTACGACGAGTACGAGCGCACCATCGCCTACTACAACGAAAATTGCGCAACTGATAAATAGGCGGCGCAGACTGAGCGTTATTTAGTATAAACATGACTGCGGCGCAGCAGCACAAAGCACTTAAAATTTTATAAAATCTCTAAAAAATATTGAAAATTTTACGCGAAGCAAAAAGCGTCTAAAATTTATTGCGTACGCTTGGCTCTAGCGATACGAAGTCGTGGTATGAAGCATAGCGTGGTGCCTATTCATGCCTGCATTTAGCTTAGCGCGCTAAATTTGCCGTAATCATATAATGGTGCCACATACTCGCGCATTGGCTAAGGAACGCGCAATTTATTAGTCGAATCGGCGCGAAGCCTTGAAGTCGCGAAGTCGCACCAAAAATTCCGCCGCGCAGATTTTGATTAGCGTCTAGGTGCTTAAATCGATCGTAAAATCAAGCCTTTAAAATTCTATTGCTCAGTTTTGACCTGCTGCGCGATTTTCGCGGCGTATAAGGGCGGTAAAACGAGATCGTTAGGGTAGCTTTAAGGCGCAGTGCGATTTTTTTTCGCTTGCGCATGCGGCTTTTAGGCACTCGGTAATTTCGATTTGCGCGCAGAATTTAGCCATGCGGTTATTTTGGATTGCAAAGGTGAGCTTTGGAATTTTTAGCGCGAAGGTATTTGGCGAATTTACAGTGCTATGGCTCTGATTTTTGCCGAGAAATTTTAGAATTTTATGATTTCGCAGGAGAATTTTGTGTGTTTTAGCGTCGCGTCGAACTTAAAATTTCATCTTGTCGCCGCGTAAGATTGCGCGTCTAATCTTTCCATTTTTTTAAATACGGCGTATATTTTGAGATTCACGTTCGTTTTTGAAATTTTACTCTGAATAAACACCGAATACACAAAATAAGCTGCCTGGCGATAATTTTAGAAAGCCGTGCAAGCCTGCAATGCAAAAGCAAAGCTTTATGAGATGCAGAACCTAAGGCGCCTTTGCCGATAATCTAGCCGCTCAAAATACCGTGGCTTTAAAATTTCGCGAGTTAAATTTTAAAATTTACGCCGCTTGCTGTGGCTGGTAAAATTTCGCGAGCTAAATTGCGCTGAAATTTTACGAACGGCGACAAAAAATATTCGGCGTAGAATTTTATTTGGCTTGCTTATGCGGAGCAAGGGTTTAAGCTTGCAAGTAACCGTGATATTTTTGCTTTACGCTCGCACCAACCGTCCAAAGCAACCACCGCGTATTAGCGTGATGTTTATCTTGGCTACGCTTTAATGCACGAGGTTTTGTGTCGCCGTAAAATACAAATTTATGAACTTTCGGGATTGCAGATTAATTTTGCGCGCTTGCAGATAGTTTTTTAAATTTTGTCAAAATATGAAATTATATCCACGCAACGCCCATAAATTTCTCAGCGCTAAACGGCTAATCCTGCTCGCAGCGCTGCTATTTGAAATTCATAGTACCCGTAAGCCGCTTTTTAGAGTTTCGCCAAAATACGAAATTTAGCTCATGAATCATGAATTCTGCCTCTGAAATGTAGAATTTTGCCTGCAACCGCAAATTTACGCATGCAATAATGCGGCGTCAAATTTTGTTTCGGTATAGCAGCGCTGAATTTCTTGGGCGAAAAGCGTATCGATTGATCTTGCCACATCGTGATGAGGGCGTGCGTTTAATACTTGAGCGGATTGAATTAGCTCGCGCGTCCATAAAATTTAGCCGATCAAATTTTATGCGCGTCAGACAGCCTTCGAATTCTGCTTGCTCGCGTAACAAATCCATTAAGCTGAGTTTTAAATTCTGTCTATCTGCCTCAAATGGAAATTTTATCTGCAAAATAGGCGAGGTGCAAATTTAATTGAATGCCGCTCGCCCACCTGCGAAATTCCGCCGCGTTACGGCGTGCTAAGGCCGCCCGAAGTGCCGCATTGTGCTACGGTTTGCCTCATTACAGCTCGCTAAAACGCTCAAAGCGGGCTTTTAGAGATTTTGCATTTTTGCTTAAAAGCTCCGCTTGCGCAGCGAGCTTATCTGCGTATGTTTGAAGCGACGTCGCATACTTAGCATGTGCCTCAAAGTCCGATTTTAGCGCGTAAATTTCATCTTTTACCGATTTTATATTTTGCGCTAGCGCCTCGTCTTTTACGAAGGTGCGGATCGTACTTAAAAGCGCCAGCAGCGTCGTGGGCGATGCCGCAAAAATGCCGATTTGCGCGCAGTACTCAAGCACCTGCGGCAGCCTCTCGCAGACATATACAAAAACTGCTTCGCTGGGCACGAATAGCACCGCAAACTCCGTGCTAAGAGGCGGTATGATGTATTTCTCTGCGATATCTGCGGCGTGCTTTTTCATATCTGCGGCTAGCTGTTTATCCGCACTAGCAAGCGCTGCGGCGTCGTTTGAGGCGGAGGCGGCGATGATCTTTTCATAGCTTTGAAGTGGAAATTTTGAGTCGATGCAAAGAATTTTTTCTTTTGCGATATGTAGCGCGCAGTCCGCGATCCTGCCGTTTGGTAGATGCTTTTGCAGCTCGTAAAACGCGGCGTTTTGCCCATAAATCATCGATAAAATTCTCTCTAATCGGTATTCGCCGAAGTTGCCACGCAGCTTGACGTTGCCTAAAATCGAGTTTAGCCTTGCGATTTCGTCACGCACCTGAAGTGAAGTTTTATTTTGCTCGCTCATTCGCGCTAGATTTTCCGCTATGTCCTTAAAGCCACGATCCAGCGAGCTTAAATTCTCGCTAAGCGCGCTGTTTTGGCGCTGCAAACCCTCGCCCAGGGACCTATTAAGATAATAGAGCTTATCGTTAAAGCCGTCGTTTAGGCTTTGATTTAGCTTAAAAAGCTCGGCGCTCGCTTTTGCACTTTGAGCTGTGAGCCTTTCGCTTAAAAGCTCGCTAAGCGCGGAGTTTGCATCGCTTATGCGGCGGTTTTGCAGCACGAGTGCGATCAGCAGGGCAAGCACTAGCGCAGCAAAAAACGCAAACGCCGCGAGCAAAATCCCATCAGCGCCCATTTTCTTGCATGCTTTGCGGATCTAAAATTTCATTTTTGTAACGCAGATATTCGATATCGTTGTTAAGCGCGCGATTTTCCTCAAGCAAAACCTCGTGTTTGGTGCGAAGCGCAGCGATGTCGCGGCTGATGTAATAAATTTCGTTGCGGATGTAAATCGCCGGCACCGTCAGTAAAAATGCAAATCCGATCAGCAGATAAACGACTAAAAGCTGATAAAGCGTGAGATTTTTCTCCTTTTTTTTCTCGGCGTCGTAGTTGCGTAGCAGCTCGTCTTGCGCGCCAGCAAAACTGCCGTAGCCGCGCCCTGCAGCAAGGCTTGCATAATCATGCGCGCCCAGATCCGCGTAATTTTGATTTTGCGTGCCTGTAAAGCTTGCATCTGCAAACGCCGCGTAATCCACCTTGCCGGTAAAATTGGCACCTGCGAAATCGCCGTAGCTCGCTCCGCTGGAATTATCGCTGCCGCGAGCGGCTGAAAGATTTGCGTCGCCGCGTCCTTTAAATTTTGCTTTACTGTTTTTATTAAATTTTGTTCCGCCGCTTTCGGAATTTAGGTAGTTTTGGGTATTTATAAAGCCTGAACTTTCGAATTCTAAGCCAGCAAAATCGTCGTAGCCGTCAGCTGCGCCCGCGTAGTTTCGTTTTACGGAAAGATCCGCGGCGAGCCTATCCTCTAGCTCCTCATCCGTCAGATCCTCCATAGCTCGTCTTTTTGCAAGCTCTATGCCCGCTAGATCGGATGTCCCTGCGAAGTCGTGCCCGTCATCGTCGTCGGTAAAATATTCATATTTGTTCATCTAAAATCTCCATAAATTTAAAACCACGATCTTATCTTTACTCGCCGCCAAAGCGCCTGCGTCAAGATAAAATTCTGCTCGAATCTCACAGCTAGCGTGCGCCCAGTAATGAGCCGTTAAGGTAAAATTTAAAAGCCAAAGCTACGAGCAAAATTTTTCTTTGCAATTTTACCTCGGTAAATGGAATTTTATCTTAACTTGCCAAATTCTATCTTGGCCAGCAAAAACAAAATTTTACTTTAGCGGGCTATTTCGTTAATTTTGCTAGCTCTTTGCACGATATTGTATAGCAGCAGAAGCTTCAAAAAAAAGCATTGCGTTAATTTTGCTCACCTTTTGCACCGCCCGCTTGGGAAAATTCGCTTTGGTGGGTAAAAATCGAGCTCACTTTACCGAGATTGACTATTTATAAAATTTTGTCAAATCGTCTGAAAAACCGTTAGAATTTTACTGAGCCTTCGACTCTGTGCTATGCTACCGCCTAGTCCATAAAACATACAGCAGTTAAATCTCATAAAATTATACGTTAAATATAGCGTAAAATTTTTTGCTAAATCTTATGATTTAGCTATTAGGTATTCAAAATAGCACTGAAAAATATCATAAATTCTAGAGCGAATCTTTGTAAGCTGGATTTTAAAATTCCATAAAATTTTAAAATTTAATGCCTGCAAATCTATAAATTTTACAAAATTTCGTCAAAATTTAAAATTCATAGCAAGCAAAGGCGGTTATTTTAGCCGAAAAATTCTAAGCTTCGCGCTTGCAGCCCGCGAGTTTTGCGCAAGCTCTTGCGCGTCCGCTATTATAGGGCTTTTAGTTAGGATTTTGCCTAACGAATGCCCGCCGCCGCATTCGCAGCGCATAAACTCGATAGGACAGACGCAATCGCGCTCCCACGCCCTAAATCGCTCCTTTACTATGCGGTCTTCAAGCGAATGGAATGAAATTATAGCGACAGTTACATTAGTTAGAATTGAATCGCGCGATTTTTGCTCAATGAGCGTGAGCAGGCGTTTTAGCTCGCCAAGCTCGTCGTTTACCTCGATGCGGATCGCCTGAAATGCTAGCGTAGCCGTGCTGATGCTGCGCCCTTTAACGGGCTTCGTTCCGATTAAATTTGCCAAAGCTTTGGCGCTTGTTAGCGGCGCGTTAGCCCGCGCAGTAGCTATTTTAGCAGCGATTGCGTTAGCGTTTGTTAGCTCGCCGTATTCGTGGAAAATGCGCGCCAGATCCGCTTGCGAGTAGCGGTTTACTACATACGCTGCATCTAGCGTTGCGCTCTCGTCCATTCGCATATCTAGTGCGTCGCTTTTAGTGGAAAAGCCGCGGCAGTTTTTATCCAGCTGAAGAGATGAAACGCCGATGTCGGCTAATATCCCGCGAACTGCGCGGAGCTTTTGCTCGGGCAGAATTTCTAAAATTTCGCTAAATTTTGCTTTGTGGATTTCTATGCGATCTTTAAATTTACTGAGCCGCTCGCGCGAAAATTCTATCGCTTCGGCATCTCTGTCGCAAGCGATAAGCTTAAGGCGCGGATTAGCGGTTAAAATACCCTCGCTGTGCCCTCCGTAGCCTAGCGTGCAGTCAATAATGTAGCCGTCCTCAAGCTGCGAAAATGCGGCGATCGTTTGCGAAAAAAGTACCGGAATATGTGGAGCTTGCACTTAAATTTATCCTTTTGAAATTTCTAATCCTATATAATAGCGAAATTTTTTACAAAGGCGAGAGATGGACGAGTATTATTATGAAATTTTACGCAAAATTTCGCTTTCGATGTTTAGAGATAGGCTTTTTGGGATCTTTCACGGCTCTATTTCAGCAAAAATTAAAGAAAATCAGTTCTTGATCAACAAAAAAGACGCGATTTTCGATAACCTGGATAGGGATGATTTTATAACGCTGTTTTCAAAAAAAGACTACCGCTGGCAAGATGCTAGCATCGATAGCGATATACATATAAATATTTACAAAAATATAAAAGAGGCGAAATTCGTAACCTACGCGACACCGCCATATCTTGTCGCATATACGCTGGAGCATGATTTCATTTTGCCGCGAGATTACTTTGGGGCGAGTAAATTTAAGCGCATTGAAATTTACGATCCTAAGAACTACGACGACTGGCACGAGCGCGCGCCGTACGAAATTTGTAACTATATGATAAATGAAAATAGCGATATAATGGTGATTCGCGGCTATGGGATTTTTGCCCATGCAAGGAGCGCGCAGCAAATGGCGAAAAAAATAGCGATTTTAGAAATGAGTTCAAAGCTGCTTTTGCTAAGCTAAGATTAATGTATACCAAATCATTTACTAACGCGTTATAATTCGCCAAAAATGCCTATTTTTCAGCCTTACATAAGGTTTTATCTGTATAATTACTAACAAAAATTTCTTTAGTTAGCTATTTAAGGATTTAGATGATAGAATGGATGCAAAAGCATAAGAAGTCGCTTATACCGACTATTTGGATAAGCACGATAGCTTTCGTGGGCGCAGGCTTCGTCGGCTGGGGCGCATATGATATGAACGCTAACCGCGCAGGCTCAATCGCTAGAGTAGGGCAGATCTCTATAACAAATCAAGAACTAAACACAAAATATTCCGAACTATACAACAGGCTGAGTGCTATGAGCGATGGGCAATTTACTCAAGAACAAGCCAAAAATATGCATCTAGATCAGATCGCAGTAGATCAGCTAATCGGCGAGGCATATTTTCTAAATTTTGCTAAAGATCTAGGCGTTCAGGCTAGTGATAAAGATGTCGCGGAATTTGTGCTAAACTCGCCGAATTTCCAAGAAAATGGCGCATTTAGTAAGGAACTTTACAACAACGTAGTAAAAAATTCTGGACTTACCAAGAAAGAATTTGAGCGTAATCTACAAAAGGCTCTAACTTTAGAAAAGCTCGGCAAAGCGCTAAAAATAACACCTAGCCCTAAGATTGTAGAAGCATTTGCAGCATCGCAGCTGATGCAGGATAAGGTTTCTGCAGAGATAATCTACGCAGACGCTAACGTCACTTTTAACGACGACGAGCTAAAGAAATTTTGGGAAGGCGAGAAATCACATTTTATGACTGAGAAAAAATATACTCTCGGAGCGTATTTTGTGGCGCCTAGCAATGTCGATGTGAATGATACGGAACTAAGTAAATTTTATGAAGAGCACAGAGGCGAGTATAGAAGCCTGGATGATAAACTATTGGATTTTGCAGAAGCCAAACCTAATGTCTTAAAAGATTACCGAATGGATCAGGTTAAAAAAGACGCTACAAAGGATTATCTGGAGATTAAAAAAGGCAAGCTCGATACTAATGAAACCATAGTCGCTACGGCTAGCAATTTTCCAATATCTGAGATTGAGGTTGCAAAGCCAGGAGATGTCATCAAGCCTTTCGAGTACAAAGGCGGATATTTGATTGCTAAACTGAACGGCGTAGAGCAGCCTAGGCAGATGAGCTTTGAAGAGGCTAAGTCTTTGGCTTCTAAAGAATTTGAAATAAAAAAACGTAAAGAGCTACTTGAAAAAAGAGCTCAAGATGCGCTTAAAAATTTCAAAGGCGAAGATTTCGGCACGCTATCTCTTAATAGTAAAAATAATACCAAACTAAGCGATGACGAATTTTATAAATTTCTTATCGATATGTTTAATAAGCCTGCGAAAGAAGGGATAGTGATGTTTGATAACAAAGCCGTAGTATATAAAATTTCACAGCAGAGCCTAGGTAGCAGCGAAGAGATAGATAAAGAAAAAACGATCGTAGCCGATAGGATAACCGCTTTATTAAATTCCAATCTGCAAGACGATTTAACCAAAATGCTAGAAAAGCGCTATAAAACCGAAAGATATTTTAAAGGTAAAGACAGTGAGTGAGTATATTTTAGGTCTAGATATAGGCTCGACCAAGATCCGCGCCATAATCGCTAAAAACGACGGTATTTTCGCCGTATTGGGTGTTGGTCAGTCCGATACCTTGGGTATCAAAAAGGGCGTTATCACAAACATAGAGCAAGCCGCGGGCTCAATAAAACAAGCGGTGAAAGCAGCAGTAAAAGGCGCTGGTAGAAGCTACGATAAAGCCATTATATCTATCTCTGGCTCATACGCCAAAAGCGTTAAATCTCGCGGCGTCATAACTATGGAAAATGAGATCGGGCTGGATGAAATAAAGCGCGCTATGCAGGTTGCCGAAGCTCAGGCTAACGTGCCTAGCGATAGCGTAATCTTGCATGTGCTTCCGTATGATTTTAGGGTTGATGAGCAGGAACACATCGAAGACCCCCTTGGCATGAGTGGCACGCGTCTAGAGGTATCCACGCATATCGTTATCGCTCCCGAAAGCTCAATTAAAAATTTGAAAAAATCCGTTGAGATGGCGGGAGTAAAGGTAGATAACATCGTCCTTTCAGGCTACGCATCATCCATATCTACGCTTAGCAAGGATGAAAAAGAGCTAGGTGTCGTACTGATCGATATGGGCGGCGCTACATGCGATATAGTCATCCACCTGGGAAATTCCTTACGTTATAACGATGTTGTGATGTTCGGCTCTAATAACGTCACTAACGATCTATCGCGCGCTCTGCACACGCCGCTTCCATATGCGGAAAACATAAAGATCACCTACAACGATCTAATTAATCAAGGCAATAGCGAAGTTGAATTGCCTGTTTTAGGAGATAGCGAGTCGGAAAACCATATCATAAGTCTTGAGATCATTTCGCAAGTAATACTTGCGCGCGTTAAAGAGACCTTCGATATGATAGCCGATAAGATCGAAAGAAGCGGCTATAAAGACCGCATAGGCGCAGGTATAGTTATCACGGGCGGTATGGCGAAGCTAGACGATGTGCGCGATTTAGCAGCGATAGTTTTTGATAACACTTCCGTTAGGGTTGCAAGAGCAAAGAGCGTGGGCGGTCTACACGAGATCGCCGACGATATTTCAAATTCTTGCGCACTAGGACTTTGCATGTATGGCTTTGGTGAATTTACCCCTTACGAGATGGACTCTAACGGCAAACTCCGCTACAAAGACGAAGTTATAAACAAGGCTCCGAAACGAAATGTGAACGAATATTATGAAAAAGAGGTCAGCAAGGCGATAGAAAAAGAGGGCGTCAGAGCGGATAGCGGTGCGGCTAAGAAGGAGGATCTAAATATCCAACTTCCCAAAAAAGACGGACAGAATTTTTTCAATAAAATTTGGTCATCTATGAAAAATTGGTTTTAAATTTTAAGCTAAGGAGATACTCGTGAAAGGATATAGTATGGAAGAAAGAAAGGGCATCTACGGTGCCAAGATGAAGGTTATCGGCGTCGGCGGCGGCGGATGCAACATGATAAATCATATGATTCGCGAAGGATTTACCAAGACCGACGTTGAGCTTATGGTGGCTAACACCGACGCGCAGGCATTAGAAAAGTCGATCGCAAATACTAGAATTTTACTAGGCGAAAACACCACCAAAGGCCTTGGCTGCGGTATGGATCCTGCGCTTGCTAAGATGGCTGCAGAGGAGAATTATGACGATCTTAAAGACCGCTTGGACTACTCCGATATTGTTTTCGTAGGCTCCGGTCTAGGCGGCGGTACCGGTACCGGTGCTGCACCTATCGTCGCTAAAGCTGCGAAAGAGAAAAAAGCGCTAACTATCGGCGTCGTTACTACCCCTTTCGGTTTTGAGGGTAAAAAGCGCATGCGACTAGCGCAAGAGGGTCTTGAAGAGCTTAAAAAAGAGTGCGATTCCATAATCGTTATCCCAAATCAAAATTTATTGAAGATCATCGACAAAAAAACCGGCCTAAAAGATGCCTTTAAGATCGTAGATAATGTCCTATTCCAAGCCGTAAACGGTATGATCTCCGTGATCTTAGAATCAGGCGATAGCGATATCAACGTCGATTATGCCGACGTCAAAAAGGTAATGACGCACCGCGGTTTGGCGCTTATGGGTATCGGCGTTAGCGAAGGTGATGGCGCAGCAGAAGAAGCGCTAAAAAGCGCGATCCAATCTCCGCTTTTGGATAATACCTCCATCCACGGCGCTATGGGTGTGCTAGTGCATTTTAAGATGTCGCCTGATTGCTCCTTGCTTGAGATCGAATCCGCGATGAATATCATCGAAGATACCGTAGATAAGGATGCCGACGTTACCTGGGGAACCACCACCGATCCTAAGATGGAAAATAACCGCGTCGAAGTTACTCTCATCGCCACCGGCTTTGAAAGGAGCATCGAGGAAAAAAAGCAGGTCGCCAGCGATAACGTAGCGGATCGTAGGAAGGCGCTTTTAGAAAGCATGGGTCGAAATTCTATCTTTTCTAGACAAAAAGTAAGTAGCGGCGATTTTAACGGAGACGAAACCTACGACGAGCTCGACGAGCCCGCATTCCTACGTAACCAGATGGACTAAATGCGCAGACGAGATAGGCAGCTAAGCGAAGATGAGGCGTTAAAAATCATCGACGAGAGCGAATACGCTACGCTTAGCTGCATCGACGAGAGCGGCGAAATTTTTAGCGTGCCTATCTCGCCCGTGCGCGATGCAGACGTTATTTATCTCCACGGCGCGCCTGCCGGTACAAAGGCGAAACTCTTTCAAAACAGACGCGCGGTAACGGCGGTTTTTGTTAGCTACAACCGCGTTCCTACCCCAAGCGATGAAGAATACCGATCTATCGCAAACGACGCTGCCGCTTTAGGCTCTAGAGTTTATACGACGGAGTACCGCAGCGCGATCGCCGTTTGCGAAGCAAACGAGGTGTTAGATGACGAGCGTAAAATTTACGCCCTGCGGATACTTTGCGAAAAATACACCCCAAACTATATGTCGCGCGTGGAGTTTGCCTCCAGAGCATCATTAAAGCGCACAAAAATTTACGAACTCAAAATAAAATCCGTAACCGCAAAGGCTAAAATTTTATAGAATTAAATTTAAGAAATCTAAATTTAAATTGCTTGATTTCTTAAAATTTTAAGTTCGAATGTAAGCAAATTTTAATCTGAAATTTCGTATCGCCAAATTACGAAGCTTCTTGTCGGCGCGAGCATCGGCACCACCGCGGCGATCGTGCCGCTTACTATCGGCTCGGCCCCCTTTATTGCGCGCCTCATCGAAAGCGCTCTGCTGGAGGTCGATAGCGGCGTAATCGAGGCAGCGAAGAGCTTCGGAGCGAGCAAGACGCAGATAATCTTTCGAGTAATGTTTGTCGAGGCGCTGCCTAGTATCATCGGCGCGATTACTCTGACGCTCATCGTCATCATCGGATTTACGGCGATGGCGGGCACGGTCGGCGGCGGCGGGCTCGGCGACGTGGCGATCCGCTACGGCTTTCAGCGCTTCCGCCCCGATATAATGGCATATACAGTCGTGATTCTGATCGTGCTTGTGCAGATCATACAAAGCATCGGAAATTTACTCTATAAAATCACGAAAAAGTAGGCTCAAACCCATAGCTCAACGAGATATCAAATATTTTCTATTAGTATAAAATTGCAAAAAGTAGATCTTAAACTTATAGACCGTTCGTTTGTATAACCCGTTTACCAAACTATAAAATTATAAAAAAGGTAGGTTTGCAACGCTATGAATGCCACTTAAAATTCTATAATCGCGAGCAGTTAGATTTACCTGCCGTCAAGGTTTAAATTTTAGGCTTTGTGTAGCTAAAGCAAAACTCGTGCCAAGACTTGTTTCGCGTAGAGTAAGCTTTATTTTTATAACAGGTCGTCTCTTTGAAGCGAACGATCGAAACTGTGCTGGATAATTTTAAAATTCACAGGCAAGATTTAGGCGCATAATTTTAAAATTTCATTGTCTAAAATTTAAATTTAGCCTAAATCTTAATGAGAAGCGTAAGTTGAAATTTGAAATTCTAAGGCACGGAATTTTAAAATTTTAAAAATTTAGACCTTACGAAATTTTGCTTATAAATTCTAAGACAAGCAGTTTTAAAATTTTATAATTTTAGGTTTTGCGGGATCTTTCTTATATAATTTCACTTTTACTTCGAAATTTCGTAGCTTACTTTTAAAATATAAAGCGTAGGATATAAATAAAAGGCACCGGCCTTAGCAATAAAGCCAATAATGATGGTATTGCTGCTTTGACAAGCTTTTTTAGCTTTGGTAAAAGAACCTAAGATTACGCCAGTTCTTTAAAAACAAGGCAGACTATGAAATTCCTCTGCGAATTGAGCCTAAATTCTTTCTTATTGAGGAATTTTAAATCGGCATAGAAAGCGTAGAATTTTATGAATTGTCTTGCGGTGCTTGCGGTAAAATTTTATGCGGGCGGATACAGCAAGTTTAATAAGATCGTTATCGCATAAGAGCGAAGCTATGAAATTTATCTAGTGCATAGCGTCTGAATTTAAAAAGGGGCGAGAAATCTCCCGCCCCTGAAATTTTAAGTATAGGATTTGATTTTATAGATGTGTGAGCTAGAGCTTACGCATCTATTAAAATTTAAAACATAATCTCAAACCCTGCATTGATAGCTCCGCCTCTTGTCTT
>NZ_CAUQKJ010000011.1 GCF_963518785.1 uncultured Campylobacter sp. | reverse complement strand
AGAATTGTGATTATACAAGAGCGATGCTTAAAGGGGGCTGAATAATTGAGAGAAATTTTAAAAAACGATTTGGAAAATTTTATAATGAAATTTTATGCTTAACGCGCCTGGCACAAATTTCATCTCCAGCCTCCGTAAAAATTTTATAAATTTTGCAAACGACCGCATCCAAACTAAAATTTCATTATACCGCGATATGCCGCAATTCGCGACCGCCGACCGCACCCGTTCGCGCATAAAACCTGCTTGCAAAACACTTAAGCGCACGATTATAAGATTTCGCTATAATCACGTCCGATTTAAAATTTATCAAAATTTAAAAGGATTCCTATGCGCGCAATTTTTTCTATCTATATCTTCATCATAGCGGCCCTTATCGGCATCGAGCTCTCGCTCGGCGCACTCGTCGCGCCCGTGGTATTTTTCCCGCAGCAGATTATCGGAGATGGCGTGCTATCGCACTTTCAAAGCGGCAAGCTAATGAGCGAGATCTTCGTAAAATACGGCGGCATCCTCATCGCAATCTCGATCATCTGTCTCGTTTTTGAGATGATAAATTTCAACAACAACAAATCGCAATCCTTTCGCTTGCGCCTTTCGACCCTGATGCTGACGCTCGTAAATATCATACTTGCCCTACTTTTCGTGCTTTACTTTACCGACTACATCATAAACGCCCAAAAGATCGGTGCAGAAGCAACGATGACGCCGGAATTTGCCCAAATCCACGCGGCTAGCGAGTGGTGCATGAAACTCATCATCGTGTTTCAAACGGTGCTGTTTTTCGCAAAAATCCTCCCCGCCCTCGCCGCGAAAAAGGCAGCACCGGAGCAAAGCGCAGCCGATGCAGATTAAAATTTACTACGAAGATACCGACGCGCAGGGCATCGTGTATCACGCCAACTACATAAAATTTTGCGAGCGGGCGCGCAGCGAGGCACTTATGCAGGCAGGAGTGAACTTCGCGCGCGCGGACGCACACTTCGTAGTTAGCGAGCTTTGCGCTAAATTTCTCCGCCCCGCGCGCCTCGGAGACACGCTTGAAATTCGCACGAGCCTAGCTGCGCTCAAAAACGCCAGCGCCCTTTTGCGGCAAGAAATTTATAAGATCAAAGATATTAAAAACATGGATTTCAGCGAGCTTTTATACGTGCAGGACGTAAAAATCGCCTTCGTAAAAGACGGCAGGCCGATCAAATTTAGCGCCGAAATTTTAGAATTTTTCAAATCTTTGAGATAAATTTATTTCGCGGGTTTAAATTTGCCTAGTCGTGCGGTGCAAACATAGCGCAGATCGGCTTTTCAGCGTAAAGTTTAAGAATGCGCAGAACTCTTAGGCAAAATAAAATTTGCAGGCTAGATAAAATTTTATGACATAGAATTTCGCTCGGCGTTAAGGTTTAAATTTAATGCTACGTCGCGACATAAATCCCTCACGCACCCGAGATAGCCAGATAGAAAACAAAATTTGAAATATCAGAATTTTGCAATGGCGTTAAATTTTGCCTTACCCCGCCGCTTTATGAAATTTCTCGCCATTAAATTTCAACCCGCGCAGATCGAGTCTGTGTTTTGCCTCGATAAAATCCCGCTAGTCCGTGAAATTTAAGCAGGTTAAATTCGCCCCGTCCGCTCGCACGTTGCAATGAAAATTGCGGCGCACGCGCAAAAAGCTGCGCGCAAAATCAAAAACACGCAGAGCAAGCGCTAAAATGCGCCTCACAGCAGCTCTTTTATCTTCTGCAGATCCTCTTTGAAAAGCTCCGCCTTGCTCGGATTTTGCGCGATGAATGCGGGGTCGAAGCTCGGCACGAAGCTGATGCCGCCCTCGTTAAAGACCGAGCCGTGCAGCACGTCCATGCCCGCTAGATCGCCATTTCGCAGCACGATTTTGCAGCAGAGCTCGCCCAAGCAAAGCACGACTTTGGGCTTTAAAATTTTGATCTCGTCGGTCAGATAGGGCGCGCATTTTAAAATTATTTCCGAGCTTATACGCCTATTTTGCGGCACTGCGCACTTTATCAGAAAGCTAAAATAGATCTGCTCGGCCGTGCAAATTTGATCTAGCGCCGCTGCTACCTCAGCCTCCAAACCGCCGCTAAAACCTTCGCCAATGCCCGGCGCGAGAGCTACGATCATAAGTTTTACGTTCGTGGGAGTTTTAGAATTTTTAAAATTTTTGATAGTTTTGAAATTTTTAAAATTTTGCTCGCCGCTTCCCGTGCGCGTTTTAGCAAGCTCGCAAAGATTGCACTCGGCGGTAGCGGATTTCAGCGCGTCCAGCGCCTTAAAAAATCGCTCGCCGCCGCTTAAAATTTCGGCGCTTACATAGCGGTAGCCGAACGCTTTGTAATAAAGCAGCCTGCGTAGTTGCGAGCTTTGCACGGCGCGCCTACGATCTGTTTAAATTTCGCGCGACGAATCCGCGATCAAACTGCGCCAAATCTTTATAAAATTCCGCGCCAAAGCCCTGCTCGCGCAAAAACGTCGATAGGCTCTGCTTTTGATCGTAACCCATCTCGCAGGCTAGAAATTTTGCGCGCCGTGCGGCGATCAGCACGATGCGTTTTAAAATTTCATCCCCCCTCTCGCCGCCAAACAGCGCCCGTTTCGGTTCCTGCAGCACGCGCGCGTCCAATGCGTAGGAGTTTGCGATGTATGGCGGATTTGAGACGATAAGATCAAACTCCCCCGCGATCTCATCTGCGTAGGCACAGTGTACGAACTCGACGTCCGCGCCCAAGCTTGCGGCATTTGCGCGCGCTACCTCAAGCGCATCAGCGCTGATGTCGCTGGCCGCGATGCGGCAAGAAGGAAGAAGCTTTTTTAAGCAGATAGCGATTATGCCGCTGCCCGTGCCGATCTCGCAAATGCGCGGCTCGCCCAAGCTCTGCGCCAAAGTAAGAGCTTTTTTCACTAAAATTTCGGTCTCGCAGCGCGGTATCAGCACCCGCCCGTCGACGTAAAATTTAAAGCCCATAAACTCGCAGCTTTGCGTGATGTATTCAAGCGGGCGGCCGTCTTTAAATTCAATGATCTTAGCGCGAAATTCCGCTTCATGCGCGAGCTCTTCCGAGCATTTTAGCACGAGTTCTTCGCTGCTAAGTCGCTCACAAAGCTTTAAAATTTCGCGCGCGACGTATTTTGAGCCGCACTGCTCCAGCCCCCATCTTAGCGCCTCAGCGATCCTCATCAAGCTCTCTTATGCGCTCATACAGGCTCGGATGCGAATGATACACCGCGGCGTAAATTTTATGAGCGAGCGGAAACGCCTTGTTTTCGCTGCCCAGCTTCTTTAGCGCGCCGATCATGCTCTCTTTATCCTGCACGCTCGCGCCATGTCGGTCCGCGCTAAATTCGTGCATGCGGCTAAGCTTGGAGATCACCGGCTCAAAAAACGCATGCAAAATCGGCGCAAACAAAATCATAAAAACCAGCGTCGCGCCGCCATCTGCGTTAAGTCCTAGCGCGCTAAATACGCCCCCAGGAAGGTTTCCTAATACTGCGAACGTCGCGCCCAAAAGCACAAAGCTAAGCGCTAAATTTTTCAAAACATCGCCGTGTTTGAAATGCCCGAGCTCGTGCCCTAAAACGGCCAAAATTTCATCCTCGCTCAGCTTTTCTATGAGCGTGTCGAAAAGCACGACCTTTTTCGTCGCGCCAAAGCCGCCGAAGTAGGCGTTTAGGCGCTTGTCGCGCTTGCTCGCGTCGATCGTAAAAACGCCGCTACTTTTAAAACCGCAGCGCTGTAAAAGCCCCTCTATGCGTTCTTTGAGCTCGCCATGCTCTAGTGGCTGCATTTTATTAAACAGCGGCGCGATAACGGTCGGATAGATTAAATTTATCAGCAAAACTACGCCGAAGCTTAGCAGAAAGCCCCAGACCCACCAGTGCGCGCCCAAGCTATTTACGCAAAAAACGAGCGCAGAGGCTACCGCAAAGCCGAAAACCAGCATGAGCATGAGCGATTTTAGCGCGTCTTTTACGAAAACGGCGGGCGTTATCGTGGAAAAGCCTAGGCGCCTGTCTTTGACGAAGGTTTTGTAAATCTCAAGCGGAAACGATATCGCGCCGCCGATGATTAGAAACGCTGTTACAAAGCAGCTCCCCGCCAAAATTCCATCGCCCGCTAGATCATATATCGCGCGCTGTAACGCGCCCGCGCCCGCAAGTATCCAAATAAGCGCCACCGCAAACGAAAAGCAGTGCGAAAATATATTAAATTTTAAATTTACCGTGCCGACCTCGCCCGCCTTGCGATAATCCTCCTCGCTAAGCACCACCGCAGGCTCTTTTAGCTTGGCGCGGATGAAACTTAGCTCAAGCAGATCGAGCGAAATTTTATAAATCGTGTAAAGCGCGTATAAAAAGATCAAAAACCAAACCATCGCGCCTACTTTAGGCTCTCGGCGAGCGAAAGCACTTCGTAATATTCATTTTCCATACTGTTTAACGTTCCTCTTTTTTCTTCAAGTTCTTCAAAAAGCCCCTGCATCCCGAGCTTTTGATAAATTTCAGGCGTCGAGAGCGCGTGATTTAGCTCCTTTATACGCGCCTCGATAGCCTCGATCTTAGCGGGATATTCTTCTAAAATTTTATTCTGTTTGTAGCTAAGCTTCGCGGCGCTCGTCTTCTCCTTTTTGTTTTCGCGGCCGCTCTCCTCTGCGCTCGCGCCAGCGTCGGCTTCGATCTGATCGATCTCCGCCATCTCGTCTTCAAACTCCAAATACTGCGAATAGGGCATTTGAATTTGATCGATGACGCCGTTTTTCTCAAAAACCCAAAGCTTATTCGTGATCTTATCGATGAAATAGCGATCGTGGCTTACGATGATTACCGCACCTTCGAAACTTAGCAGATAATCCTCTAAAATATTGATCGTCGCGATATCAAGATCATTCGTCGGCTCGTCCAAGATCAGGCAATCGTACTGCTCGGTAAAGAGCTTGGCAAGCGCCAGACGGTTCTTTTCGCCGCCGCTAAGAACGCCGACGGGCTTATCTAAAAACTCCTTCGGAAATAAGAAATTTTTCAAATACCCATATACGTGCATGTAGCTGCCGCGGACGTTGATGTGATCGCCGCCGTTGGGGCAGAAAATTTCGATTATGCTTTTATCGTCCGTGATACCGCTGCGGGTCTGATCAAAGTAGCCGATCCTGATCTCGCCGCGTTTGATCTCGCCTGCATCAATCTTACTGCGACCGAGTAAAATTTTAAGCAAAGTGCTTTTGCCCGCGCCGTTAGCGCCTACGATACCGATGCGCTCGCCCTGCAAAACCCGCGCCGAAAAGCCCTTGAAAAGCACCTTGCCGTTTAAAATTTTACCGATATTCGTGCATTCAAAGAGCATTTTTTTGCGATTGTCGCCGCCCGTGCCGTTAAAGCTTCTGCTCGCGCGCTCCAGCTCGAGCCGCACGCGACGGATCGCGCCCGGGTTTTTCTTCGCATCCTGCCTCATCTGCATGATACGCGCCTTGCGCCCTTCGTTGCGCTTTAGGCGCGCCTTTACACCGCGGTGCAGCCACTCCTCCTCGGCACGCAGCTGTTTAAGCAGCGTCTCGTGGGACTTTTCGAGCGAAGCAAGCATCTCTTGCTTGCGCCTCAGATAGTTCTCGTATCCGCCGTCGAAATTTGAAATTTTACCCTCTTCGATCTCGATACTGCGCGTCGCCAAGCGGTCTATGAAGTAGCGATCGTGACTAATAAAAACGATCGTCTGCTTCGAGCTAAGCAGCATCTCCTCTAGAAATTTCACCATATAGACGTCGAGGTGATTCGTGGGCTCGTCCAGCAGCAGCACGTCGGGCTTTTTAAGCACCAGCGCGCCCAGCGCCACGCGACGAATTTCGCCGCCGCTAAGCGTACAGACGGAGCGGTTTTCGTAAATTTTAAGCCCGAAATTTTGCAGCACCTGCTCGATCTTATTGTCGATCTGCCAGCCGTCCTTGGCCTCGATAAATTTAATCAGCTCGTCCTGGCGCGCCAAAAGCTCCCTATTTTCGGGCTGTGCGGCGATTTTGCTCGAGATCGCGTCGTATTCGCTAAGGGCGGCGTAAATTTCGGCTAGCTCCCGTCGCAGCGCGTCTTTGACCGAGAGATTTTCGTCAAATTTCGGCGTTTGAGCGAGCATCTGGATGTTTAGCCCGTTTTGAGTGATCACGCGCCCCTCGTCGATCTCGCACAGCCCCGCGACGATCTTCATCAGCGTGGATTTGCCGCCGCCGTTTTTGCCGATCACGGCGACGCGCTCATTAGCATCCAGTGCGAAATTTACGCCGTCCAAAACGACGTGAGAGCCGAATTTTTTCGTAACATCGATAAGCTCGATCAAAGCCAATTTTAAGTTCCTCTAGTGTTAAATTCGGTGATTTTACACAAAATTCTATTAAATTTTAATAACTTTTAAAGGTTTAGCGATGCAAAGTTTGGAATTTAACGGCCCGCGCATAGAAATTTTTGCCCCGCATTGCTTGCCTGCTGCGTCGTCCGTGCTAGATAATAGACCAGAATTTACGGCGACTACCGACTCGATTTCGTCCGCATCATCGATGCCGAATACAGTGCTCACCGCGTCCGCACAAACCGCCTCTCCCCGCTTGAGTGCCGTGCCGATCATCTACCTGCACGTCTTGGACTTTGGCGCGACCGGCACGGGCGAAATTTACGAGCTCGTCTCGCGACAAAGCGGTGCGGATTTCGTGCTTGCAGCGATCTATCTAAACGAGGCGCAGTGGGGCGATAAGCTTAGCCCATGGGCGGCAAAGTCGCCGTTTAAGGGGGTGCACGATTTCGCAGGCGGCGGCGCGGCGCACTTAGAAAAATTTGCGGACGAGCTGATCCCGCGTATCGAGCGGCACGTATTCGGTGCGGGAAAGCCTGCGTGGCGAGCGTGCGCGGGATACTCGCTGGCGGGGCTTTTTAGCGCGTATGCGGCGTTTGCGAGCGATAAATTTCAAAAGATCGCCTGCGTATCGGCGTCGTTTTGGTTCAGCGGCTTTGATGCCTTCGTTGCCGCACACTCGCCGCAAAGGGGGTTGGCGCACGTCTACGCATCCTTGGGCGAGGTCGAGATGAACCCGAAAAATCCGCGCGGAGCACTTTGCGGCGAGACGGCGCGAAATTTTATCGCAAAATGCCGCGGTGCGGGCGCGAAAGCGGAGTTTGAGCAAAATTCGGGCGGGCATATGCAAGATGAGATCGCAAGAATTTCAAAGGCGCTTTTAAGCCTTATAAATTCTTAAAATTCGGGGAAATTTAAAATTTAGCGGGGCGGCTGTCAAGCGACAGGCGCGACAAAACAGGTGCTGTAAAGTATTCTTAACAACCCTAAAATATTCGCAATAACAGCAAGAAATTTTTGCAAAATCTCTGCAGCAACGGTAAAAATTTCTACAAAAATTCCCGCTAAAATTTCATGCAAAACCGCTGTAAAATTTACCTGCGTTTAATACCGTAGCCATCACGATCCACGCATATAAAGCCCGTAGTAGCGCCTCCGTCGCGCGCCATCACCACGCCGTCTGCGGCAAATCTATCGTCGCAGCCGATCTCGTAGTCTTTTTTCACCGCCTCGCTCGCAGGACTCTCGAAAATTTCATAAAATTCCGACACAAACCCGTCTTTGTAATAAATAGCGGTTTTGCCCTCGCCTTCCCAGATGCTTACGCCCTGGGTATTTGCGCTTTTTGCTTTGGCTCTGAGTTCATTAAAAGTCCCAAAATCCCAGCCTAGGATTTTTAAAACAGCGCGCTCGTTCGTCTTTTCGTCTATACTATAAAAACTCGCACTTTGGTTTTTGTCTTTATTCACGGCTCTCATGCTTGAAACCTCGTCGCCGTCAAAACGGACGTCAAAAGAAACTCTTTCAGGTTTTATCTCGCGCGCAAAATCGCGCAGGGCTAAAATTTGAACGCGGTTCCGTTCGTAATTTTCCGCCAAACCGGGCTCCGAAAAGAATAGTTTGTAGATTAAAAACCCCGCAGCTAGCACAAGCGCAGTGCCTACGAGAAGCTTAAATAACCTAAAAATTTCCGAGAAAAAATATTTTATAAAATTCACGCCCGCTTCCTAAATTTCATCGAATTTCGCCGTCTACGCAAAGGGCAGAATTTTTTTGTAGTTGCTCCACAGCTCGCTATCCTCGCCGAAATACGCGAGCAGCCCGCGCGCGTTGCGATCGAAAGGGTTGGGCTCTTTATGCAGCGCGATACGCTGCGACAGGCGCAGATCGTAGGTGTTGTATATCGCGGAATACGGCACCGGAAAGTCCGAAGCGTAAAGCAGGCGCGGGTGCACGTCCGTTTGGCTCGCCAGATGCGGCAGAGCCTTGGCGCGCACCGGCGTCATCAGCGCGGAAACATCGGCGTAGAGGTTTTTATGCGTGCGCAGAAGCGCCAAAAGCGCAAAATAATCGTGCCCGAAATTTCGCGGGCGGCGCGAGAGCGCACGAAAAATATGCGAATACTCGTAGTTAATCGCCATGTGCGCGCACACCGTCGTAACGCCCAGCTCAAGCGGCGCATAAATCATCTCCAGCGCCTCGCAGCGGCGAGTGCTCGGCACCGAGCTTTCGTTGCCGACGTGGATCACTAGCGGCAAGCCGAGCTTGGCGAGCTTTTCAAAATACGGCACGTAGCGAGGCAGCCTCGTATCTAGATCCCAATAGTTTTGTAAAAATTTCGCCCCCTTAAATCCGAGCTCAAAGCAGCGATCGATCTCATCTAGCGCGTCCGCTCGCTTTGGATTGATGCTAAAAAACGGCACGATGAGATCAGGGTTTTTTTGATAAATTTCAAACACGCTGTCATTGTCCGCGCAGACGGTCTTATCGCGATGGATTAGCTCGCCCGCGTCGCTAAATTTAGCATCCACGCCGAATAGCACCGCCTTTTTAACGTATTTTGAAGCTCTAAGCCCGCCTAGCAGAGCGTCCACATAGGCTTCATAGGGCTCTTTGATCGCGCGCGATACGTCTATGCCGAAGCGCCTGCCGAAAAGGCGCAGCGCGAGCCTGTCGTAAGGGCGATCGAAGCGCACCTCCTTGCTTAACAGATGGACGTGAAAATCAAGCGTTTGCATCGGGGATCCTTGGGAAAATTTTGCCGAGTTTATATCAAATTGCGGTAAATAGTTAGAATTTTAAATTTGGGTCTAAATTTACGCACCGCGCCCTACCTCGCCTTTAAATTTTAAAATTTAAACCTCGCCGAAAGAGCCGCTAATTGATATTTAATGCCGTTTTAAAGCTACGGCGATATACTTGCGATTTGAAAAGCTACTTCAATTAAGGAGCGAAGATGGAGTTTGAAATTTTAGAAAATTCCGCCGATTTTAAGCCTAGCGATCTGGATGAGATAATGGTATCGATCGGCTGGGATACGGAGCAAAACGCAGCCTCCGTGCCGCCGCACGAGACATACAGGGTGTGGCGCACCTATGATTACGTGGCGATCGCCAAAACGCAGGGCAAGACCGTGGGGGTGTTGGAGGCGTTTTGCGACCGCGACAACTTCGCTACAAGCTATCTTTACTGCGTGATAGTTCATAAGGATTATCAAAGGCGCGGTATCGGCACGGCGCTCGTGGATGCCTTTAATAAGCGCTTTGCGCACACCACCACCTTTGTCGTGACCCCTCTACATAAGGCTGAGGGCGCCGGAGAATTCCTGCAAAAGTGCGGCTTTAAGGACGCGTCGGAGCACTTCACGGTTCATATGAGGAAGCGAAATTCGATCTAGCGGACATAAATTTTAAAATTTTATCGAGCTTTGGCTATATTAAATTTAGCTATGAGCTGCTATAATCGCTAAAATTTAAGGAGCCAAAATGATCACTATGCAGATCCAAAGCGGCGTCGATCGCGATACTCTCGAAACTTTTAAGAAGCTTTTTTTAAAAATTGATCCCTCCGCACGGATCACTCTAAGCGGCGAGAAAAATTTAGAAACGATTCTATCGGAGTTTAGATCCAGCGAAAGTTACGACGAGATAAAAAACGGAATGGATGCAGATTTAAAATCATACGCAAACGGCGATCTAAGCGGCTTTGAGGAGCTAGGCAAGGGCTGGAAAAATTGAAAATAATCCAGTCTAAAAGATTTCGCGCGCAGCTTAGCAAGATCGTAGAATTTATCGCAGAGCGCTCAGAGGATGCGATAGAAAATTTTAAAAACGAACTTTTTGCGCGAGCAGGCAAGCTTGGCTTTATGCCGTATAAATTTCGTAGATCAAAAAGTTTTGACGATGATAGAATTAGAGATTTTGTATTTAAGGGTTTCGTAATCCCATATCTAATAGATGAACCCAACGATACAATCGTTATCCTAGCGATATTTAAGCAAAATTTATTGAGATAGCTTGACGCTTGTTTAAAAACATCTGCGTTTAAATTCCGCGCTCCGTTTATTAAAACCACCCATTCGCCGCCACTACAGCGCCAAAGAAAAAACCGCTCGTCCCCGCTAAATCACCGCATATTCGCGCGCGGCGCCGTAAATTCTAATTTTACGCATATCGCGCGGCATACAAAAACAGCTCCGCTCGCCCCCTGCGTAAAAGCAAACCTAAAAGAATTTTCGGCTACAATTTCCCCCAAATAAAGGCAAAATATGAAAGAAATCTCGCTACTAAGGCTCTCGCTCGCAATCTATGTCGATATGTTTTTGCGCCTAGTAACCACGTTTATCAACACCTACATGATTTCGCGTGTGGACGTCTCGCTAGTAGGCGCGCTGGGGGCGGGCAACGAGATATTTTTGCTCTTCATCACAGTTTTCGGCTTCCTCGCCGTAGGCTGCTCGGTTCTCGTAGCGCAGGCGCTCGGGGCGAAAAACAAAGTCCTAGCGATGCGCGCGATCCACACGAGCATCGCATTCAACGCGCTAGTGGGGCTTTGCAGCGGCGTTTTCGTCTTTAGCTGCGCACCGTTTTTACTCCGCGCGCTACAGGTGCCCGCCGAGCTTTTGAGCGAAAGCGCGATCTATCTTAAGGTCATCAGCATCGTCTTTGCAATAGACGCCGTCGCGATCGTGCTTAGCGCCATCGTGCGCGTTTACGGATACGCAAATTTCATCATCGCAGTCTCCGTGGTGATGAATCTAGTAACTCTCGCGGGCAACTACGTCGTGCTATTTAGGCCGTTCGGACTGCCGTACTACGGGCTTGAGGGCATCGGCGTGAGCACGATCGCGGGGCGCATGATCGGCGTATTTTTATTCTTCCTCATCATCGCGAAGGTGCTAAAGATAAAATTCTACCTCACGATGTTTTTAAAGATCAAGCTCGCCACGCTGCGCAAAATTCTATCCGTAGGGCTTCCTAGCGCTGGCGAAAACATGCTGTGGATCGTGCAGTATCTAGTCGCCTTCGCCTTCGTCGCGAGCATGGGCGAGGCGAGCCTTACCGTGCAGACGATCTATTTTCAAATTTCATCATTCATCTTCTTCGGCGGAAGCGCGATCAGTATGGCAAACGAAGTGATCGTAGGTCGTCTCGTGGGCGCCGCCAAGCCGCAGGAGGCGTACCGGCACACTTTTACCGCACTGCGCTTTGGGCTCGGGGCGACGGCGCTTTTCGTCGCGATCGTGTTTTTAGCGCGCGAGCAGATTATGGAGATGTTAAGCCTAAGCGAGGCGCACAAGCAGGTCATGCGGCCGCTTTTTTACTTAACGCTCGGGCTTGAGTTCGGACGGACGCTTAATATCGTCTTCGTAAACGCCCTGCGCGCAAGCGGCGACGCGAGGTTTCCCTTTACGATGGGCGTGATCTTTATGTGGGGCGTCTCGATACCGGTGGGCTGGCTTTTGGGTATCCATCTGGGGTATGGAATTTTGGGCGTTTGGATCGGGTTTTTCTGCGACGAGTGGCTACGCGGCAGCGCGAATACGGCGCGATGGATAAGTAAAAAATGGCAGAGCAAAAAGTTAGTCTAAATTTGCTAGGCTTGCCGATCAGCTTGCGTTTTAAGCGGATGAAATACGCGCGTATCCGCATCAATAAAGAGTGCGAGATCAGCGTCAGCGTGCCGCACTCCTATACCGCGGCGCAGGCGGAAGACTTTATCCTAAAGCACGAAAGCTGGATCCACCAAACGCTAGAGCGGCTGCAAAGCAAGCTACTAGCGAGCGATCAGGTTAGAATTTTAGGCAAAATTTACAAGCTAAAATTTAGCCGCGAGGTCGGGTTCGGTACAAACTGCGGCGCGAATGAAAGTTTAGGCGAGAGCGGCGTGCGGGGCTGCGTAGATGACGATGCGAGTAGTGACGCGGGCAGCGTAAATTCGGCTCATTTACAAAACGGCGCAGGCATAAGCAGTAGCGGCAGCGCAAACAATGCTATGAGCGGCATGAATGACGGTGCGTGCGGCGGCACGGGAAGTGAAATTTTAAAATTTCACTCGGGCGAACGCACTTCGCAAAGTGGTGCGGCGGGCGAGAATTTAAAATTTAACCTACCTGGCGATGCAGCGCAAGGGCTCGCGCAGCAGAGTGAAATGCGACAAAGCGGCGGGTTTATAGATACAGCGGCGCAAAGTGTCCGTAAGCAATCCTGCGGCGAAATTTTAAAATTTCACTCAAGCGGGTGCGCTCCGCAAAACGACGACGCAGGTAAATTTAACTCCACCTCAAGTGGCGAAATTTTAAAATTTGACCCTGACGCAGGGGATGAAATTTCAAAATTTAAACCCGCTGCGAGCGGAGAAATTTCAAATTTTAGCTCTGCCGCGAGTGAGGAAATTTCAGTCGCGGGCGAAAAAATTTCAAAATCCGCGAGCGAAAACGCACTGCAAAATGTAGCGCAAAGCGCGCAAGCGGCGGAGCGCGACGAGCCCGATTTTACGATCAAAAATTTTATCCAAAGCTCTAAATTTAAAGATAAAATTTTCGTATCGGAGAGCGCGATCTTTTGCGAGGGCGAGGGCGAGTTTGCGGCGTTTAAAAAGGCTTTTGCGCTTGAGCTTTACCTGCGCTATATCGCGAAGCTTTCCCCGCGGATAGGCCGCAAGATCGCGCGGGTGCGAGTGCGCAAAATGCAGACGCGCTGGGGCAGCTGCAACCACGCTAAGGGCTATCTCAACTTCTCGCTAAGCCTGATAGAGCGAGATCCGCGCTTCGTCGAATACGTCGTGCTGCACGAGCTCGCGCACCTCATCCATGCAAACCATGGAGCGGATTTTTACGCGCTCATCGCGCAGATCATGCCCGATTTTAGGGCACGTATCAAGCTAGGCAAGGGATAAAGACCGCTTCAAAGAGTTTTCGCAATAGCAATATTTTGCCTATTTTTATATCCCCCTGTTGTCATAATCAAAATTTACGAAGCATTGCTAGGATGCGGAGTAGAATTTTACGTAGCCTGCGGCGCCGTATTTGCGAGAGTAACGGCTACTCCGCGATTAAACAAACCGCAAGAGGCAGCGAGATTTTAAAATTTAGCATCCAAATTTCGCGCGACGAAAATTTTAGATACGCCGATCTCGCGTAGCGCGAGTGTATCGTTACACATCCAAATTTCGGACGGCTATCCTTACGGTAGCCCCATCCTGTTTGCACAAATTCGGCATGCTACGAACGGCAAGGCGGTAAGCGTAAAATTTTATAAATTTACGCAAGCCAAAACGCTAATCTAAAGCCGCAAATTCCACGTATTTCTCCATAGCGATCAGTAGAAGCCAGCGCGCGGTAGGGCTGAAAAAATAGTGGTGTTCTGGGACCTGCTCCATTATAAATTTTAAAAAATCGTAAAAATATTCAGGCGCAAATTTGACCTCGGCGCTCGTTAAGCTATCGCCCAGATAGCAGATTTTGCCGCCTAAAATCCTCGCTTTTACCGCAGGATTTGCGTCTATAAAGCCTCTGGCACCGGCAAAGCTCAGGCAGTCCGCGGTCGCGTAATCTTTCAATCCCTGCAAGACGGGCTTGGAGCCGATGAAGGCGAAATTTTCCTCTATAAAGCGCGCTCCGCCCTCGCTTACCCACCAGCGATCGCCCAAGCTCGATAAAAACGCAAACATCTCATCGTCTGCGGATCTGAAATTTGCAGGCCTGTTTTTATGATCCATTTTTGTCCTTTTTAAATTCGTAGTCGCTTGCGGTGCGCGAGCCGCTTCGAGCCGTCGTTTAACGCCGCAGTAGCATTCAAAGACCGTCGCAGACGCGGATAAAATTCTACTTGCAAGCATTATCGCATAAAATCGCCGCGCAGTGTTTGCAGCGATCAAACAGACGGCGCTTGGCAAACGGCAGCTAAACGATAGGCGCTAATCGCATGAAGCAGTGAGCGAAGATCAAGCAAGCTACGATCAAATGAACTACGCCTAGCGAGCGAGCAAACAAGCAGCGGAGGGCCAAACAGGCAGCGGCTAAATTTAAAATTCCGCAGCCCGCTAAGCTAGAGCTTAAACAATCGCCGCGCAAAACAGATCAAGGCAGATCAAGACAGCTTACTTGAAAAAATTCTTGATTTTATCGAGTATTCCCTCGTCGTCTCCGCCCTTGCTGCCGAAGCTTTCTTGAAGCTCGCGCAAAAGCGCCTCTTGCTTCTCGCTGAGTTTCTTAGGCGTCTGGACATTTACCTGCACGATCAGATCGCCGTTTTTCTTGGTGCGGATATTCGGCGCGCCCTCGCCGTAGATCGTGAAGCGCTGCTTGTCCTTCGTGCCTACTTTGAGCTTCAGCTCCGCCTTTCCGCGCGGCGTCGGCACCTCGATGCTCTCGCCCAAGATCGCCTGCGTGAAAAACACCGGCACCTCGATATATAGGTCATCTCCGTCGCGCAGGAAGTGGCTATCCTCCTTCACGCGCACTATCACGTAAAGATCCCCGATTTCGCCCGTTTTAGAGACGTTGCCCTTGCCGCTTAGGCGCACGCGCTGTCCGTCGTCGATGCCTGCGGGAATGTCAAATTTAAGGCTCACATCCTCTTCGCTAAAGCCCTTGCCGCCGCAATCCTTGCATCTGTCTTTTACGATCTCGCCCGTGCCGCCGCATTCGGAGCAGCTTTGGATGAAGCTCATATATCCGCGCCTGACTGCGACGCGCCCCGTGCCGCCGCAAGCGGAGCAGGTGTGTCTTTTTTTATCCTTCGAGCCGGTAGCGTCGCAAGTAGGGCACGGCTTTTTGATCTTGTATTTTATCTCCTTGTGTACGCCCTCTAAGGCCTCTTTAAATTCCAGCGTTACGGCCAGCTCGGTATCTATGCCGTATAGATCGCTAGGACGAGTCGGGCGGGCGCCGCCGCCGAATGCCTGCTCAAAAAAATCGCCGAAAATGGAGCCGAAGTCAAATCCTCCGCCGCCCGCGCCGCCATATGCGCCGCTGATGCCCTCTTTGCCGTAGCGATCATACATCCTGCGCTTTTGATCGTCACTTAAAATTTGATACGCTTCGTTGATCTTTTTAAATTTCTCCTCCGACTCCTTGTCGCCTTGGTTACGGTCGGGATGGAATTGCAAAGCGAGTTTTCGAAACGCCTTTTTTATCGTCTCGGCGTCCGCGTCGCGCGCCACGCCTAAAATTTCATAATAATCTTCTTGCACGAAATTCTCCTTGAACTATACAAAAGGGGCAATTTTATCTAAATTTAATAAAACTCAAGTTAAGACTTAACTATTTTTATGTATAATGCAATATTTAAAATTTCAGATCAACGATTTAAAGGATAAAAAATGATAAATGTATTGATGATAGAAGACGACAGCGAGTTCGCACAGCTTCTAACCGAATATCTGGCTAAATTTAACATCCAAGTTACAAACTTCGAAGACCCGTATCTGGGTATTAGCGCTGGGATCAAAAACTACGATCTGCTGATTTTAGATCTTACGCTTCCGGGGATGGACGGACTTGAGGTCTGCAAAGAGATCCGCGAGAAATACGACATTCCGATCATCATCAGCTCGGCTAGAAGCGACGTGAGCGATCGCGTCGTGGGCCTTCAGATCGGAGCGGACGATTATCTACCCAAGCCTTATGATCCAAAAGAGATGCACGCGCGCATCATGAGCCTCATCCGCCGCTATAAAAAAGCTAGCGAGAAGGAAGAAACCGCCACGGATAGCGTATTTCGTATCGATGATAAGCGCCATGAAATTTACTTCGGCGAGGAATCGCTAGTGCTAACGCCTGCAGAGTATGAAATTTTAGAATACCTCATCAAGCAACATAGCTTTTCGGTATCTCGCGAGCAGCTCGTGTACCATTGCAAGAGCCTAAAAGATAAGGATTCAAAGAGCCTAGACGTCATCATCGGACGCCTACGCACCAAAATAGGCGACAGTTCCAAGGCGCCTAAGCATATCTTTTCGGTTCGCGGTATCGGCTACAAGCTCATCGGATGAAGCACTCCTTAATCACTAAAATTTCGGTTTTTTTTGTAATCGCGATCATCTTAGTCTGCGTGCTTTTCATCACGTTCGCACGGATGCAGATGAATAGAGCTCTAGGCAGCATGCAGGCTAATCAAATAAACGCGGTCAATAATCTACTTGAGCTATACAAGCGTAATGCCCCTCCCAGCGATATTGAGCGCTACTTCTCCAGCTATGGCTTGGAGCTTGTAAAAGACAAAAATATCATCCAAAACATCATCACGAGTGGTAAAATTTTTTTCGTCCAAGACACTTCTATCGGCGAGTTTAGCTCGGTCGAGTATAATAATTCGCTGTTTTTAAATATAAAAAACAACTCTTTCGTCGTGGTTTTCGAAAGCCTCGGCACAAAGAATTTAAACGATCCGCTTTGGGTCGGATTTCTGCTTACGATGGCGGTTTTGATCTCGCTTTATTTATCGATCGTGCGAAGCTTCACGCCGCTAAAAAAATTAAGCAAAAATATCAAAAAATTCGCCCAGGGCAATTTGGACGTAAATTTAGCCGCAACGCATAGCGAGGATGAGATCGGGCAGGTCGCACAGGAATTTAACAACGCAATCGCTAAAATTCAAGAGCTGATCCGCTCGCGCCAGCTGTTTTTACGCACCATCATGCATGAGCTCAAAACCCCGATCGGCAAGGGCAGGCTCATCACCGAAATGCTCGATGACGAAACGCAAAAAGAGCGGCTCGTCAATGTCTTCGAGCGGCTTGAAATTTTAATCAACGAATTTGCCAAAATCGAGCAACTCCTCTCAAAAAGCTACTCGCTCAACTATCAAGATTATCATTTCAGCCTCATTCTAGAGCAGGTAAGAGATATGTCGATGCTCGATAATTGGGACGAGCTCATCAGCGAAAACATCGAGTGCGACGCGGTGATAAACGTGGATTTCGGGCTATTTGCGCTGGCGATTAAAAATTTGATCGACAACGCCCTAAAATATTCCGCCGATAAAAAGGTCGCCGTCATCTGCGACGAAAACAAGATCAGCGTAGCCAACCGCGGAGCGGCGCTTGCAAAATCATTCGAGCACTACAAGCAGGCATTTATCAGAAATAAAGACGAGAAAGCCACCGGCATGGGGCTTGGGCTTTACATCATCGATAAAATTTGCGAGCTGCACAAATTCCGCTTCGAGTACAATTACAGCGACGGCACGCACTACTTCTCGATAGTATTTTCGCCGAAGGGCTCCATATGAGCGGCGGAGACAGGTTCGAAGAGCTCGTAGCAAGCTTTGAAAAGCTTCCGGGCGTGGGCAAAAAATCCGCCCTGCGCTTTGCGTACTACGTAAGCGTGCAAAACTCCTTTTTGGGGCTAAATTTAGCGCACAATATCGAAGAGGCGGTGCGCGGACTGCATAGATGCCGCATCTGCGGTGCGGTATGCGAGGGCGAGATCTGCGAATACTGCGCCGACGATGAGCGCGAAAGCGATAAAATTTGCATCGTCGAAAACCCAAAAGATATCTTTATTTTAGAGAGCAATAAAATTTACAACGGTCGCTACTTCGTGCTAGACGCCGCCGACGAAGATAAAATCGCGGCGCTACGCGAGATGGTGAGCCGAAACGGCGCGAGCGAGCTGATTTTCGCGCTGACGCCCGGCATCAACTCCGACGGGATCATGCTTTACGTCGAGGACAAGCTCGCGGATCTAAGCTTGAAATTTACCAAGCTCGCTCAGGGCGTGCCTACGGGCGTTAGCTTAGACAACGTCGATATGCTCTCGCTAATAAAGGCGATCAACGGGCGCACCGATATTTAAAATTTCGACGAAATTTTAAATTTATGCGGATAAATTTATCGGCTAAATTTAAAGCATAAAGCGGCGAATAGGCTTTACCGCGGGGCCCGAGCGGCGAAATTTCAGGCGCTAAATTTAAATAGTGGACGTGCGATGAACGCGATGAAATTTATAAAATTTACGCGGCTTTGGTGCGCGAAACGATGCGGTGGGCGCGGCGGCAAACGGCTTCTCGCTCGCCGCGAGGCTTTAACGGCGAGTTTGGGCCGTAAAATTTAAGCGCTGCCGTTTCAAAGCGGAGTTTCGGACGCAGAATTTCGAGCGTTCAAATTTTAAAAGGCGAAATTCTAAAGGCAAATTTCGAGCGTTAAATTTTAAAAGCGGATTTAAAAGTAGCGAGACGGGGTTACGCGACGCTGCGAGCTCGTAAAAATTTAAAGGCGAATTTCAAGGCGCACAAAATGGTTTAAATTTTTAAATTTCGCAGATGTGGGATTTAAAAATTTAAACGTAATTTTCCATTATAATATTTAAGGACAAAGGTGAAAAAGGTTCATTTTATCGGCATTGGCGGCATAGGCATCTCCGCATTAGCGAGATTTTTACACGAGAAAAATTTTATCATTTCGGGTTCGGATATAAAAGAGAGCGAGACGACCTACAAGCTAAGAGCTAGCGGCATGGAGATCATCACTCCGCACTACGCTTCGGCGATCAAAGATCAGGAGATCGTCATCTACTCCGCCGCGATCAAAGAGGACAACGTCGAGCTACAAGCCGCGCGCAAAAAGGGGATCGTCTGCCTCTCGCGCAAGGAGGCCCTGCCCTTCGTGCTAAAAGACAAGCGCGTCTTCGCAGTTGCCGGCGCGCACGGCAAAAGCACCACAAGCGCGATAACCTCGGCGCTGATAGACGGCTCGGTCATCATCGGCGCGATCTCCAAGCAGTTCGGCTCGAATATGAAGTACGAAAACAGCGAAAATATTATCTTCGAAGCTGACGAGAGCGATTCGAGCTTTTTAAATTCTAACCCCTACGTCGCGGTCGTTACCAACGCCGAGCCCGAGCATATGGATCATTACGACAACGATTTGGATAAATTTCACGCGGCGTATCGCGGCTTTTTGGAGCGCGCCAAGATCCGCGTGATAAACGCCGAGGATGAGTTTTTAAGCTCCATTAAGCTCGGCTGTATCAAGCTCTTCCCGTCGCGCGACATAACGGATCTGAAGGTGCTATTGCGTGATCATCAGCCGTTTATGAGCTTTAATCTTAAAGAGCTCGGGCGCTTCGAGGTTTACGGGCTCGGAAGGCACATCGCGATCGATGCGTCGCTAGCGATCCTAGCCGCGGCGTGCGAGACGGGGCTAGAGCAGATCCGCAAAAATTTACTAAATTACAAAGGCATAAAAAAGCGCTTCGACATCCTGTGCGCCACCCCGAACTTCGTGCTGATCGACGACTACGGCCACCACCCTACCGAGATCAGAGCGACTCTGCAAAGCGCGCGCGAATACGCTAGCCTGCTAGGGCTTAGCAAGATCACGGCGATCTTTCAGCCGCACCGCTTCAGCAGGCTTAAGGCGAATTTAAACGCCTTTAAAGAGTGCTTTGCGGGCGTGGAGGAGTTAGTCGTACTGCCAGTTTACGCCGCTGGCGAGCCTAGCAACGGCATCGATCTAAAAGAGGAATTTAAGGGGCTCGGAGCGCTATTTACCGAGCGAGTCTTTAGAAACGGCGAGCGGATAGAATTTAGCGATATTTTCGGCGTCCGCCACATCATAAACGACGGGCTCGTGATCGGATTTGGCGCAGGCGACATCACCTATCAGCTGCGCGGAGAATTTTAGGCTTGAAAACTCTCGCCAAATTTATTAGACAAACTCCGCTGCGGGCGGGTAAGGATAAAATTTGAGATTTTTAGTATTTATTTTCGCATTTTTATTTATCGCGGCGATCTTTTTCGTGCGGGACGAAATTTTAAGCAAAAGGGCTAAAATCATCGCCACGGCGCTGATCGTGCTGCTGTGCGCGGGGGCGTATCTTTACGAAAGCGCGAGCGAGCACTCCGCCAAGCTTGAGGAGGAGATGGTGTTTAAATTTAATGCAGGCGCCAGATTAAGATGCGGCGGCGCGATAAATTCCGCTTCTGAAACACGCGGCGCGGCAAATTCCTCTCCCGAAAAATACGGCGAGGATGCGAAAAATTTGGGCGTGCAAGCCGGCGAAGTAAATTTAAACGCGCAGGACAAGACCGCTTCCGCCGCGCAAAGCTCCACCGCACAAACGAACGAGCAGGCTTCCGCCGCGCAAATGAACGGCGCCGTCTCGGACGGACAAAATTCCGCACAAAGCCCTACTTCGCAAAATTCTGCGGACCAGAACGATACGCAGAACCTCGCGTCGCAAAATTCCGCGAATCAAGGAGGTACGCGAAGCTCTGCCTCACAAAATTCTACGCAAAATTCCGCGCAACGAGACGACATGCAAACCTCCAATCCGCAAAGCTCCGCGCAGAATTTTAACGCAGCCGAGCAAAATTCTATGCAAGGCTCCGCACAGAATTCTAAAACTACGCAAAATTCCGCACCGCAAAACTTAAATTTGCAAAGCTCCGCGCAGATCGTGACGCGAGAGAGCTTCACCTACTCCTTTTCGCTAGGCGCTTTCATCGCCAAAAAGAGCGCGGGTGCGGAGTTTAAGGGCAAAACCTACAAGATCAAAGAGTGCGTTTATGATCAGTGACGAACTCTTTACGCGCCTCGATTTGAGCGAGTATCTAGCCAAATTTAAAAGCTTTTTGGCTCGCGAAAAGCCGCTGTTTTTAAGCGGCGATAGCAAGCTGAATTTTGAAAAAATTTCTGAGCTTACGAAATTTGATCTCGCGCAGTGCGAGAGCGTCGCAAACCTAGACGACGCGCTGATGCGCATCTCAAAACATGGCGTGCTTCATATCAGCGAAATTTACGAGTTTAGCAAGATCGTTCGCTACTTTGCGTATCTCAAAAAGCAGCCTTTTGAGGGCAAACTCGCCGCTTGGCTTGCTAAGATCGAGATCCCGCAGCCCATCGCGCAACTAAAGGATTATTTTGACGATCAGGGCGGCTTTCGCGACGCGATAGACGAGCGCTTCGGCGCGCTAAACGAGGCGTTTAAGATAAAACGTGACGAGATCGAGCAGACGCTAAAAAGGCTGATCTATTCCAAAGCCCTTTCGCCCTATCTCGCCGACACGCAGATCCACTACATAAGCGACACCGAGGCTCTGCTGGTGCGCGGCGGCTTTAATCACGTGCTAAAAGGCAGCGTCGTAGCGCGCTCAAGCGGAGGCTATTTTTATGTGCTGCCCGATGCGATCGCGGCTCTGAAGTCCGCTCAAAGCGCGATTTTGGATAAGAAAGAGCAGATCGTTTTCGAGCACTGCAAGCAGATTAGCACGGTTTTTAATAAAAACTTAGCCTTTCTGAAATTTATAAACGCCGCCTTTGATCAGATCGATGCGCTGATTGCACGCGCTGCGATGGCAAGAGCGAGCGATTATGAGTTCATCCTGCCTGAGCCCTCGCGCGACATCGTCCTAGACGGCTTCGCCCACCCCGCGCTTAAAAATCCAAAGCGCGTGAGCGTCGAATTTACGGGTAAAATTCTGCTCATCACCGGCGTGAATGCGGGCGGAAAATCTATGCTTTTAAAAAGCATTCTAAGCGCGGCGCTGCTAGCTAAGTACCTCCTTCCGATGCCTATTCGCGCAAGCCTCAGCCGCATCGGCACCTTTAAAGAGTTCGAGCTCATAATGGAGGATCCGCAAAACTCCAAAAACGATATCTCGACCTTCGCGGGCAGGATGGTTGCCTTTAGCAAGCTGTTCGGACGCAAAGAAATTCTAATCGGCGTCGATGAGATCGAGCTAGGTACCGATTTTGAGGAGGCTGCGAGCCTATACGGCGCGATGATCGAGCAGCTGATAAGCGGCGACGTGAAGATGATCATCACCACCCATCACAAGCGCCTAGCGATGCTGCTTGCAAAGGATCCACGCGTGGAGCTGCTGGCGGCGCTTTACGACGAGAAAAACAGCGCGCCGAAATATGAGTTTTTAAAGGGTACGATCGGCAAATCCTACGCCTTTGAAACCGCGCTGCGCTACGGCATAGCGCAAAATTTGATCGCCGCGGCGCGCAAAAACTACGGCGAAAACAAAGAAAACCTGAACGAAGCGATCTCAAAAGCGATAAATTTAGAGCTTGAGCTAAAACAAAAACTAGCCCAGACGCAGCAAAAAGAGGAAAAATTAGACGCGCTGAGCGAGGCGCTAAAAGATCAGCGCGAGCGCGCGCAAAGCGAGCTGAAGGCGGAACTTTCAAGGCTACAAAACGAATACTACCGCGCAATTTCGGAGGCCAAACGCAGCGTAAGCCTAAGCGACGTGCGCGAAAAGCAGCGCGCCATAAACCGCGCAAACGAGCTCGCACGGGCTGTGCAGCAGCCGGAGCTCAGCGCGCCCGAGTCGCAAAGCTTCAAGGTGGGCGATCGCGTAAAATACGGCAAGATCAAGGGCGAAATTTTATCGCTCAGCAAAACCCAGGCGCTGATGCTAAGCGACGGCATCAGGCTACGCGTGCCGCTTGGCGAGCTAAAGCGCAGCGGTGCGGCGCCCGCGCCCGCAAAAAATATCAGCATCAAGGTGCAAAAGCCCGCCTCCGCGTCGCTCGTGCTCGATCTGCACGGCTTGCGCGCCGAGGAAGCGATCAGCAGGCTCGATAAATTCATCAGCCAAAGCCTCGTGATGGGCTTTGATGAGATCATCGTAAAACACGGCATCGGTACGGGCAAGCTCGCTTACGCGGTCAAGGAGTTTTTAAAATCGCACCCGAGCGTCAAGGGGTTTCGCGACGGCACGCCCGCAGAAGGAGGCTTCGGCTCAAAGGTCGTCTCGCTTTAGACTTTGGCTCGAAGGCCCTTTCGCTTCAGACGCGAGCGCGGACGATGCGGAATTCGCTCATTTCATCTATGCCTTCGCCGAGGTTTTGCAAGAGCATGGGTACTTTTAACGCAGAATTTCCCCGCAGGATTTTGAAATTTATCCTCGGCTTTAAATTTTAAATTTAGTCCAAGTTTTAAATTTGAAATGTGGAGGACTCGGATTGAAATTCTAAAATTTTATGCGGCGCAAGCCGCAATAAAAAGAATTTAACGCGAGCTGAAAGCTCGCCCCTTATAAAGCGTCGTCGGGGGTTGGGTGGGGCTTGGGGCGGGAAGGGGAGCGACCTCGCAATTCAAGCCCCCTTCCCGCCCCAAGAGAAACATATCGTGGGTTAAAATTTAAACGGAATTTTATAAAGGCAAGTGCTACTTTTAAATTTACAAATAGCGAAACGGCAATATAAATTTGGAATTTAAAATTTCACTATATAAAATTTTATCTCTAGAGATTAGGTCGTGGCGACGTTTTCTCTTAAGGGGGAAGGGGCGCTACTTACTCTGCTTCGCTGCGCTCGCAAGAAACGCCGCCAGGCTAAGCCTTGCGTCGCTATGCTCGTTTTGCGAGAGCGCTCCCCTTCCCCCTTAAAATCCCCCAACCCCTGGCACGCTCAAGGGGCGAGCCTAGCGGCTCGCGTTAAATTTTAATAGGGGTTGAATTACGGCATGCTAAATTTTAAAATTTAGCCGAAATTTACAGCTCACAAAATTTTAAAATTCCAAGCGCAAAAGAATTTTGAAATTCCAAATACGATAAAATTTAAGTGGCGACGGAATTTTAGAATTCCTATTGGCGGCGAAATTTCAGAATTCTGATCGGCAGCGGAATTTCAAAATTCCGTAAATTTAAGCAAAATTCTGAAATTCCGTAAATTTAAAACGATTGAATAAGGAGGCTTCATTGAACCCGATTACCGAAAAGCGCAGCGTTTCGGGCTACTACTACGCCGAGGATCGCGAGTATGTGTACTTCGTAACGGACGCGCCACGCGAGCAAAACTACCGCTTTATTTTCGACGCGGACGCGATCTATTTGCAGGAGGGTGCCGCCGAGGTGCGGCTTAGCAGCGAGGCGGAGTTTTTCGCGGTCGTCAAAAAGATCCTAGCGCAGTATCGCGATAAAATTTTAGAGCACTCCGCAGAGCTTGAGAATTACGAAAAGATCTACACGCGCCGAGGCGATTTTTCAAAATTTATGAAAAGGCACTCTGTCCTAAAATACGAAATCCGCAAATTTCAAAACAAAATTTCGCATTTCTACGAGGCGCTGCTCATCTGCGCAAACGAGCAGCCGGCGCTGAAAAAGCAGCTGAAAAACTACGCCTACGAAGCGGGCGTTTTTAAAGGCGTGATGAGCGAATACGCCGTCAGGATCGAGGATATCTATCAGTTCATCCAGGGTCTCAAAAACGACAAAATTAGCCGCAACATCTACATTCTCACGATCATCTCGTCGCTGCTGATGCCGCTAAATTTCATCACGAGCTTTTTCGGGATGAACACGACGGGGCTGTTTTTAAGCGGCTCGGCGCACGGCACGCTCATCGTGACGCTTGCGATGTGCGTGATTTTCGCGGCGATGGTCGGCTTTCTTATGCTCTACGCCAAAAAACGAAACTAAAGCGGAGGAGTTAAATTTTGAACAAAAACGAGCTTAAAAATATCCTGGGCGGATACCTCGGCAGGGAGATTGCGGGCGATTTTAGAGTGCTGAAAGAGCACGAGATCGCACGCTGCAACGACGCGGCAAAATTTCCTTTTGAGGGCGATAGCGGGCTGTTGCGCGAGTTTTGTATATTTGCAGACGGCGGCAGCGGCGATCTTTGGTTGCTAAGCTCTGGCGGCGAGATCGCGTTTTACGACCATGATTTGGAGTTTTTGTCTGAGGCAAATTTGAAAAAATTCGATCTAAATCTTGCGGGCTGGCTAAAGATCGCGGAGCTTTTTTGCAAATTTGAAGCCCTTGGCGACCCGAGTAGCGCGCAAAAGGCGAAATTTAAGCAAAGCGTAGCTAAAATCTGTCCGCAGATTTTAGAAATTTGGGAAATTTAGGCGCTGTTTGCGGCGCCTAAATTTAATCGCAAAATCGCAAAATAGGAGCAATTATGAAATTTATCGCATATTACGACTCGCCGCTTGGCGAAATCACGCTCGCGGGCGATGAGGCGGGGCTTTGCGGGCTGTGGTTCGAGGGCGAGAAATACTACGCGCACGCTCTTGCGGCGAATGACGCGGACGGAAAGCGTAACAGCGCCGATCTGCTCGCAAAAGAACAGCACGGCGCAAGCGAAACACAGCGCGATATTATGGCACAGGAAAAGAGCGCAAAGAGCGATTTCGCGACAAAAGCGACAAGCGGCACGGACGAAAAGTACAACACGCGCGATTTTGCAGCAGAAGTTACGAGCGGCACGGATGGAAAATTCTGCGCGCGTACACTTATAGCGAGCGAAAAATTCTGCGCGCGCGATTTTGCGGCTCAGGATGCGAGCAAAAAATCTTATGCGACCGACCTTTCGGCGCAAAGCGCGGGTGAAAAATTCTACGTAAACGAGCAAAGCGCGTGCCTCAAGGAGAAAAACTTAGCCGTTTTCGATCAAACTAGGCGCTGGCTCGATCTGTATTTTAGCGGACGCGAGCCGGGTTTTACGCCCGCTCTAAATCCCGCAGGCTCGGCGTTTAGGCGCGCCGTGTGGGAAATTTTGCTCAAAATTCCTTACGGCAAAACCACGACCTACGGACAGATCGCGTGCGAAATCGCCGCGGCGCGCGGGCTAGCGAAGATGTCCGCGCAAGCCGTGGGCGGTGCCGTAGGACACAACGGAATCTCAATCATCATCCCCTGCCACCGCGTCGTAGGCACGCACGGCAGCCTCACGGGCTACGCGGGCGGCATCGATAGGAAAATAAAGCTGCTGCAGCCAGGGGGCGTCGATATGCGAGGATTTTTTTCACGCCCCCAAATAGCACCGCTTTATGAGGCGACGCGGCAAAATTTAAAAGATCACAAATTTTAATGCTTGCGCAAGTCGCGATAGAAGCGATTAAATTTAAACGATCCGTCCATGCCGCGCACGCAATATAGACGCAAGCGGCGATAAAATTTAAACCCGAGGACTGGTAGCACCCTAAATTTTAACCATAGCATAAGCAGCATACGTATCCTGCGGGGCGTAAATAATGCTACGCCGCCTTAAAATTTCAACTGCGACGCCGCAAGCATTAAATTTATGCAGCGATACTCGGCTCTTTGATACTGAAGCGAACCCCTATACGCGATTAAATTTAAAACCGAAGCGAGTTTCGGTCATTAAATTTAACTGGAATTTACCGCGATAAATTTAAACCCAGATTCGCGCGCAAAGCTCGCAAGCGTCAAGCGCAAAACTTGCGCCTCTAAATTTTAAAAGGCGGCTCTATGCCCCGAAGCGACTCGGCGCCGTAAAATTTCAATCTCGATCCGCCGCTCTAAACGAATCGGTAAAATTTCGCCGATATATCGAATCATAAATTTTAAAGCCCAGGCACAACCGAGCTTTTAAATAAAATTTTGCGGCTCATGCGGGTTTTATTAATAGTTCTGTTTTAGCGGAGTAAATTTAAAATTTCGCCCATTAGCCGTTCAATAAAATTTTATCGCAAAAACCCACCTAAAAATGGGGAAAACCCGCTATAATCTTGAAAAAATTATGGAGCGTTTTTTGGAAAAATTTCTACTCTTCGCCGCGATCTTACTCATCGCAAGCATCGTGCTTAACAAGATCTCGGGCAAATTCGGACTTCCTTCGCTCATCGTATTTTTGGCCGTGGGGATGCTGGCGGGCTCGGACGGGCTTTTGCGCATCGATTTTACGAGCCACCGCATCACTCAAGACGTCGGTATGATCGCGCTTATTTATATTTTATACGCGGGCAGGCTCGATACGAATTTAAAATCGATTCGCCCGGTAATGGCTAGCGGCATCATCTTAGCGACGCTCGGAGTTATGGTCACTGCATGCGCGACGGCGGTTTTGGTTAAAATTCTACTCGGCTTCAGCTGGCTTGAAGCGCTGCTTTTAGGCGCTATCATCTCTTCTACAGACGCCGCGGCGGTCTTTGCGATACTGCGCGCCAAAGGAATTTCGCTGAAAAACAATCTCGGCCCGCTGTTAGAGCTCGAATCCGGCAGCAACGATCCGATGGCGATTTTTTTGACCGTCACGATCATCCAGATCATCTCGCTAAACCAAAGCCCGAGCGCGATTGATATGCTGACGCTGCTAATCAAGCAGTTTTTCATCGGCGGGCTTATGGGTTACGCCTTTGGCAGAGCGCTGCCGTCGATTTTCAATAGATTAAGGCTCGAGCATTGGGGGGTTGTATCCGGTGTTTTCGATGGCGTGGGTGGCGCTGCTTTTTACGCTGTGTATGAAGCTCGGCGGCAACGGCTACATCGCCGTTTACGTCGCGGGAATGTTCGTCAATAAGCGAGAGTTTGCACACAAGAAAAATCTCATCGGCTTTCACGACGGCATAGCATGGACGATGCAGATCACGGTATTTATCACGCTGGGGCTTTTGGTTTTCCCGTCCGAGCTGCCCGCCGTCGCGCTTATGGGCTTTGTAACGGCGCTATGGCTTATGTTTGTCGCGCGACCTTTGGGGGTATTCATATCGCTCGCGTTCTCTAAATACAGCAAGAAAGAGAAGGTCTTTATCTCGTGGGTTGGGCTTCGCGGCGTCGTGCCTATCGTACTTGCGACCTATCCGTATGCCGCGGGGATCGAGCACGCCGGGCTTATCTTTAACACCGTCTTTTTTATGGTCCTAATCTCGGTGCTGATACAGGGAATGAGCCTCGAGCGCGCCGCGGATAGATGCGGCGTACGCGAGCCGCCGGAGCCGGAGAGCGCGGAGCTGAATTCGAATATGCCGATCTTTTATCGCACGCTGCGCCAGTACACCGTGGATCCAGGCTGCATGCTGATCGATAAAATTTTAGCCGAGCTTGAGCTGCCGGAGGATTTCCTCGTCATCCTGATCAGACGGCACGGCGAATACATCAAGCCTACCGGCTCGACGGTGCTGCAAGAGGGCGATCTGCTGCTTGTCCACTGCGATGAGGAGAGCGTATACAACGCGGTTTTGAAGGGCTTCGAGGCGCCTAAAGCGTAAGCTTGCGGCGCGGAGCTGCGGTGCAAAATTTTAGTTTAGCGCGCCTTTTACCGATTGCAGCGACTTGATTATCCGCGCCTAAATTTACGCCATCGCGTAAAGATCACTAGTTGCAAAGGCGCAATTTTAAATTTCGCAGAGGCTCCCAAACTCACGAGATTTAAAATTTCAGCCGCACGAAATTTGACCCAAAAGCATCAGTATTAACGGAGTATCGATCCGTTTTGAAATTTAACCGCGTAAATTTTAAATTTTCTAAATTTCGTAAATTTCAAAACCGGTTTAAATTTGGCAGGTTCCAAACGGATGGAATTTTGAATCCGCTTGTCGAGACGCTAGGTCCTTGACGATCGATCGATTTTAAAATTTTAAATTTATCTGGCAAATTTACGCGTGACTACGGTTCCGAAATTACGTAAAAACTACAAATTTGAAACTCCATCGGAGTAAATTTACACCCAGGCAGTGGCGCGAATTCGAGATTAAAAGCGAAGGTTTCAAACTCCATCGGAGTAATTTTACACTACAGCTCAAATTTGATCGAGCGGAAGCCGGAGGCGTTTCAAACTCCATCGGAGTAAATTTACACATACAATCGCAAAAACTACAAGAAGAATTTGCAAAACCTGTTTCAAACTCCAACGGAGTAAATTTAAATTTCACTGCCCTTACAGCGGAATATCGAAATGCCGTATTTCAAATCGCTACGACTGTAAGAGCTTGCAGCCTTTAAATTTGACGTTTTTAAAGCGATCCGATCACCACTCCCAGCGGTGCTTTTCATACGGGCGCGCTCGCCTCTAAATTCCACGCCTTCGGTCTCTAGCAGTTCGCGCTGAGTCGCGAAGCTCGCCGCCAAGGCGCCTGAATGACTTACGACGCGGTGGCACGGGTAGTCGCCGTAGAGCTCTGCTTGCGAGAGCACGCGCCCCACGAGCCGCGAGTGAGCGGACAGCCCGATAAGGCGCGCGATCTGCCCGTAGCTAGCGACCCTGCCCGCGGGGATCTCCTCCACAAGGGTAAAATTTCATAGATCAAATTTTGCGTCAAAACCATGGCGCGATTATACTTTTTCGCATTTAAATTTAGACCTAAATTTAGTCGCTTTGCAGCGCTAAATTCGATATAATTTCTAAAATTTAGCGCTTTATAAAAGGAGCGATCCGTGGATGAGAAATTTCAAGCACATATAAAAGAGCTGGACGAGAAATTTGCCGCTATCCCTGAAAATTTAAAGAAGCGATACGATAGGCATAGATTTATTAGACGCGTGATTATAGGGTATTATTCGTCGGCGGCTACAACCATCTATTTCTCGCTAATGCTAATGTTTTTTCTTGATTTGCTTTTTTCGAATATCGGTATAGAATCGTCGTCTAAAATTTTTAAAGATATTCGTGATGTCGCGATAATAGTTTTGCCTATATGTGCGACGATCGCTTTTTTGAAATACACTAAGACTAAGCGATACAGCAACCTTTTTATCAAGGATCAAGGAGATAGTTTGTTGGTCTTTACGATAGAAAATTTTGCCAGTATAGTTTTGCTTTTATATCCGACCTTGATTTTTACCGGGATATTGGAAGGTGCCGCAGCTCATATATTTTTGTACGCCTTAATCGTAGCGCCGATTTGCGGAATAGTTTTTGGGGTATGCTATTTTTTCAATACGGGATCATATACCCCGAAAGCCGAAGCGTAAATTTCATTAAATTTAGCCGCGCTTTTAAATTTTACGACGCAGCGCCTTGCCGAATTTCAAAATTTAGTAGTTTTAAAATTTTGCTTTACCGAGACCTTTTGGCGAGCGAAATTTAAACCGAATATTCAGCCCCTCTTTATATGTAAAGGAATATAATTTCAAAATAGATATCAACTTTGATTAAAGGAGAAAATGATGCAAAATCAAAGACGAGACCTACTAAAGGTAGCCGCTTTGGCGGCGGGCGCTGCGATGCTCGGTACGAGCGAACTAGCTGCGAGCGAAAAGGCGTTTAAGCTCTCAAAGCGCGATCATAGCAAGCAAAGAGCGTTGCTGCTCTCAAGCTCGGGCTATAAAGACACGAAGTATCTATCGCACGCGGTGTCGTGGATCGGTAAATTTGCGCAGGAAAACAACCTCGCGGGCAAAAAGATCGTTTTCATCCCTTACGCGAGCCTACGCAGGAGCTACGACGAATATGAAAAGCGCGTAAAAGAGGCGCTTGCGAGCTTAAGCTTAAATATCGTCGGCGTCCATCACGCTAAAAACGCCGCGAAGGAAGTCGCGAGCGCGGATTGCATATTCGTAGGTGGCGGCAACACCTTCAAGCTCGTGCACGATATGTACGAAAACGAGCTCATCGCTCTGATTAGCAAAATGGTCGAGGACGGCACGCCGTATATCGGCTGGAGCGCGGGCTCGAACGTCGCGGGCGCTACGATGATGACGACGAACGATATGCCGATCATCGAGCCTGAGTCGTTTAATACCTTCAACATCTTCCCGCACCAGATCAATCCGCACTTCATCTCGGGCAAGCCTGCGGGGCACAACGGCGAGAGCAGAGAGGAGAGGCTGGAGGAATTTTTGATTGCTAATCAAAAATCGACGGTGTACGCGATGCCGGAGGGTACGGCGTTTTGGCTTGAGGGCGAAAAGGCGACCGTGCTAGGGCCTGCTGCGGTACTAAAGATGAATTATAAACAAAAGGTTAAGTTGATCGAGCCGGGTAGCTCGTTTAAGTATTGATCGCACCCGCTCAAATTTAACCAAGAGGTGCGCCAGACGGCACCGCTAGTTTGAATACGTGAATCGGTTAAATTTTAATTGCGGCGCTCGGCTAAATACGGGCGCCGCTTTTAAAATTTAAGCGGCAAAGCGAGCTTTGCTTATGCGAACGCGCGATCAAAAGATAAGCATCGATTTAAAGCGGCGCACGACCCCTGAAGCTATAAAGAGTAAAATTTAAAAAGAGGAGATAAAATGCCCCGCGTCCGCCTTCTTATGCCGCTCGGCGATTTTATTCCGTACATCGCGGACATCCTTGCCGGCTGCGGCGGGACGGTATATTTGCAAAAAAAGAGCGCCTATGGCGCCGCCAAAACCGGTTCGAATGACCTCCGAAACTTAACCAATCTAAGGCAAAGCTTAAAATTTTTTATCTCGCTGGAATCGCTGCAAGAGCCCGAATTGCCTGCAAAGGTATTTTACGACTATATGTATCAAAGCATCATAGAAGGTACGGACGAGCCTGTGCGCCGCATAAATTCGTAACGCAGCGTGAAATTTCCGCCCGATTTACAAAGTTCGAGGTTTGGGCTTAAATTTAAAAAACCTGCGTCGTCGCCGTAAGCTGAAATTTTGCGCGATTGTTTTAAAATACGTTTAAAATTTTAAGGAGAGCTCATGGCATTTTCAGATTTTTTCAAAAAAGGCGGCAAAAATAGCGCAAACGCCGCAAAGATCGGCAAGACCGCTCAGGAGCGCAAGGATATAAGCATCGAAATTTTAAAATCCCAAGGCGTGCCGTATATCGATCATCTGCCGCTACGGTACGAGACGGACGAGGTCACCCCGCGCGAAAAGGACGAAGTCATCGCTCGCGCGATCTGCTCGTATGCGGCGATAATGTGCGCCTGCTCGATCAGAGACGAGGGCAAGCTCGCGGATGAGGATAAGCAGGGCGTGCAGGGCTTTCTTACGAACCGCTACGGCTGCATAGACAAGCTCACGCGCATGGAGCGCCGCGTCACGTAGGGCGAGGCAAGCCGCGACGAGGCCGTAAATATGGGCTGGAAATACGAGTCGCTGTGGGCGCTGATGTGGGCCATGGGGCTCGTGGAGGAGCTAAGATTTCCGAGCGAGATCTGCGACTGCGCCTTTGTGATGGACACCTTTAGCGGCGGCGATTTTTCGGCGCGCGTGAAGCTGCGGGGCACGGATGAAATTTTGCAGGCGCTCGATCTCATCTACCGCTACCACTGGGCGTGCGTCAATGCCCGCGTGCACGGCTCAGACTGCGCGGGGCTCGACGAAGAGGTCGTGATGGAGAGGCGCGGCGGGCTAGAGTGGCTGTGCTGCAAGGGAGCGGAGAATGATAATCTGACGGATGAATATAATGCATGGGATTATCCGGACTTGAATACCTAGCGACCCTTTTTTCTACTTATACTTCGTTGAAATTTGATTTTCAAGCTCGGCAGGCTATCTTGCCTAGCCTACGCTTAAAAATCAAATTTCGCCTCGTTTAAGCGAAAAATACTGCGCCTTATTTACGTGTAGCGGTATTGTCTCTCTTTGTTATACGTCATTGCATCTAAAATTTGCTCGGTTACGTATTGCATATATGCTCCCATCGCAAATTTCATCCGCGCCTCGTCTAGTTTCGCGATACTGTTGCTTGCATTCTTTCGCTCAAATTTAAATTTGCCGAGATTTCGTGAAAAATGCTTTACCTTATTTCCGTGGAACGGTATTTTCTCGCACTACTCTTTTCGTTGCCTTAAAATTTAACCCCGATCGCGCGCTGTTTTTTTCTAAATCCAAAATATGTGCCGACGGATCGAAAAGCATACCGAATGTTAGATAAATTTATAAATTGATTGGGGATGGAATTTTAAAATTCTATTGCAAACTGCGCAAAGAGGATCATGGGCGCAGATCCGCCAAAATTTCAGACGGGGCCTGCTAAATTTCAAAGCGCCGTGGAATTTCAAAATTTAAAGTTGCGGGCGGGCAAGGCGCCCGCCCGCGTATTTTAAGCCCGCTAAATTTAAGCAAGCACGTCTGCGCCGCAAACCTAGAAATTGCATCAACCCTGCGTCGCAGCGCTTCCGCTTGCAAACGTCGCCGCATTCAGCGCCGCGTCGTAATCAGGCTCATCTACGATGTCGCCCGTGATCTGTTTGTAGGCGATCTTGCCTGCGGTGTCCACGACGAAAACCGCGCGGCACGTTAGCCCCGCAAGCGCGCCGTCCGCGATCAGCACGCCGTATGCGCGCGCAAACTCCTTATCGCGAAAATCGCTTAGAGCGCGTAAATTTTTGATCCCCTCGGTCGAGCAAAATCTGCCCGCAGCAAACGGCAGGTCCATCGAGACCACGAAAACCTCGGTATTTTTTATACTCGCGGCGCGCTCGTTAAATTTGCGAGTCTCGGTAGCGCACACGTCCGTATCCAAAGACGGCACGGCGATGATGACCTGTGCCTTGCCCGTGCCGCCGCCGACTTTGACCTCGCTAAGATCGGCCGCGACCAGACTAACCTCTGGCGCCTTATCTCCAAGCTTAAGCTCGCTGCCCGAAAGACCGACGCTTACGCCTTGCAATTTGGTTTGTTGCATAATTTTCCTTTGTTTTGAAATATTTAAAACGGGCGCATTATAAGCCCGCGAAAGCAAACGCCTACTTAAATCCGAAAACAAGCGGCTCGGGCACTAGCTCGGCCGATATGAGCGGCACGTAGATCGCCGCGCTAGGATGAAATTTCACAACATAAAACGACGGCGCAATTAAAGCGCCCCTCCCGAGAATACCGCGACCGCAACTTAGCATAAAGCACTGATGGATCGCAATCCGATATAGGTCTATGATAGTTGCGCTCCGCCTTAAGGCTACGCCGAAGGTAAAATTTCGCCCCATTTGCGCGATCCTGCTTGCGGCGATTTTGTCCGTGAATGTAAATCAAAGCGATAACGCTGCATGTGTGCTTTCTCTACGAAAGAATAGATCTCTAGTAAAACGATAGGCGCGGCATCATGAGCGCGTTTTAAGTTATGTTTTGAATTTTTAAATTTAATTGAAATTTTTTGATCTAAATTTGCGACCAGCAGGAGTTAAACTTATGGGTTGAAATTTTATTTGAAGCTAGAATGTGAGTTTAAATTTCGACTCGTAAAGCGGGTTAAATTTAAGCGCCGTCTTAAAATTTAAAGAAGCGCCGAGGGTTGGCGATAAAGCTATCGCCGCACCCTGACACCCATTAAGCTTAACCGTTGCGCTTTTTGATGATCTCTTCACCGACGTTTTTAGGAACCTCGTCGTAGTGATCAAATTCCATCGAATAGGTTGCGCGACCCTGCGTCTGAGAGCGCAGATCGGTCGAGTAGCCGAACATCTCCGAAAGCGGGCAGAACGCGTCGATGATCTTGTTGCCGCCGCGCTCGCTCATGTTATTGACCTGTCCGCGGCGCTTGTTTAGATCGCCGATGACATCGCCCATATACTCCTCGGGAGTTTCTACCTCGACTTTCATCATAGGCTCCAAGATCACGGCACCCGCTTTTCTAGCACCCTCTTTAAAGCCCATAGAAGCGGCGAGTTTGAACGCCATTTCGGAGCTATCGACTTCGTGGTAGCTTCCGTCATAGACTGTTACGCGCACATCCTCGACCGGATAGCCCGCCAAAACGCCATTTTGCATCGCCTCTTGGCAGCCCTTATCGACTGCGGGGATGTATTCTTTTGGAATCGCGCCACCTTTGATATCGTTTACGAACTCATATCCGGTGCCAGGCTCCAAAGGCTCTAGGCGCAAAAATACGTGACCGTATTGACCGCGACCGCCCGATTGCTTGGCGTATTTGTACTCCTGCTCGACCGTTTTGCGGATAGTCTCGCGATATGCGACCTGCGGCTGTCCGACCTCGGCCTCGACTTTAAATTCTCTAAGCATTCTATCTACGATGATCTCAAGGTGCAGCTCGCCCATTCCCGAAATGATCGTCTGTCCGCTCTCCTCGTCGGTCGCGACCCTGAAGCTTGGATCTTCTTGCGCCAATTTTTGAAGCGCGATACCCATTTTCTCTTGATCGGCTTTGGTTTTAGGCTCTACCGCTACGCTGATAACGGGATCAGGAAATTCCATACGCTCCAAGATTACTTTATCTTTTTCGCTAGCTAGAGTATCGCCCGTGAGAGTGTCTTTAAGACCCACGACGGCGCCGATCTCGCCCGCATATAGCTCTTTGATCTCTTCGCGTTTATTCGAGTGCATCCTTAGCAAACGTCCGATGCGCTCTTTTTTACCCTTGCCGGTATTTACGACGTAGCTACCGCTTTCCAAAACGCCACGATAAACGCGTACAAAGGTAAGCTGACCTACAAAAGGATCGGTCATAATCTTAAATCCAAGACCCGCAAACTCGCCCTCGTCGGTAGAGCTTACGTGAACCTCGCTACCGTCCTCATACTGACCCTTAATCGCAGGCACTTCATCAGGCGCAGGTAGATAATCTACGACCGCATCTAGCAAAGGCTGCACGCCTTTATTTTTAAACGCGGTGCCGCATAGCATAGGAAAGAAGCTTAGGCTTAAGCAGCCTTTCTTGATGCCCTTTTTAATCTCTTCTACGCTTAGCTCTTCGCCGTTAAAATACTTCTCCATCAAAGCTTCGTCGGTCTCTGCTACCGCTTCGATCATCTTGTCGCGATACTCTTGCGCTTTTTCTCGTAATTCAGCAGGAATTTCAACGATCTCGGGAGCAGAAGGACCCTTGCTATCATCCCAAACGAGCGCCTTCATAGTAACCAAATCTATAACACCCTTGAAATCATCCTCTGCGCCGATCGGAATTTGAATCGGAACAGGATGAGCTTTGAGCCTATCTTTTACCTGCTGTTCGACATTATAAAAATTTGCGCCGACGCGGTCCATCTTATTTACGAAAATGATGCGTGGAACATGGTATTTATTTGCTTGACGCCAAACGGTCTCGCTTTGGGGCTGAACGCCTCCGACCGAGCAAAATACTGCTACCGCACCATCTAAAACGCGCATCGAGCGCTCCACTTCGATCGTAAAATCAACGTGACCCGGGGTGTCGATCAAATTTATCTGATGATTATTCCAAAAGCAGGTCGTTGCCGCAGACGTAATCGTAATGCCGCGCTCGCGCTCCTGCTCCATCCAGTCCATAGTAGCGGCACCCTCGTGAACCTCGCCAATCTTATGACTCATGCCGGTAAAAAATAGAATTCTTTCGCTCGTAGTCGTCTTTCCGGCGTCGATGTGAGCGGCAATTCCGATATTTCTAACCATATGTAAAGGGGTTTTTCTTGCCATGACGCCCTCCTACCAACGATAATGCGCAAAAGCTTTGTTGGCTTCTGCCATCTTGTAGGTGTCTTCTTTCTTTTTAAATGAAGAGCCTTTAGAATTTGCGGCGTCCATAAGCTCGTAAGCCAGGCGCTCTATCATCGTGCGCTCGCTTCTTTTTCTTGCAAAAGAGATGATCCAGCGAATAGCCAAAGCCTGCTGTCGAGCTGGCCTGACCTCGATCGGAACCTGATAAGTTGCACCGCCTACGCGACGAGACTTAACTTCCATTAAAGGCTTAACGTTATCGATGGCATCGTTAAAAATTTCGATACCTTTCTTCTCGCCGCCTTTATTGTCGATGAAATTTAAGGCGCCGTACATAATCTCGGTAGCGACGCTCTTTTTGCCGTCGAACATAAGCGAATTAATAAATTTTGTGATTACTTTGCTGTCATAAATCGGATCAGGCATAACTTCCCTAACGGGAGCTTTTCTTCTTCTCATTTTATTCCTTCAAATTTTAAAATTTTACTCAAACTCGGCAAAATCTAGTGCCGGTCTGTTTAGGCCAAACTATTTTTTAGGTCGTTTAGCACCGTATTTTGATCTTGCAACGGTTCGTTTCGCAACGCCTGCAGTATCGAGCGCACCGCGGACGATGTGATATTTAACGCCCGGTAGGTCCTTTACGCGACCGCCGCGAACTAGCACGATGGAGTGCTCTTGCAGATTGTGACCTTCACCGCCGATATAGCTGATGACTTCAAATCCGCTAGTAAGCCTTACTTTGGCAACTTTACGAAGCGCAGAGTTTGGCTTTTTAGGGGTCGTGGTATAGACCTTAGTACAAACTCCTCTTCGTTGAGGGCAATTCTTTAGCGCCGGGGACTTCGATTTCTCGGTAATCTTCTTGCGCTCTTTTCTGACCAATTGATTTATGGTTGGCACATCTTTCCTTTCACAAAAATTTATTCAAAAAGATTTGGATTATACTTTGTTTAAACTTACAGAAACGTAAATTTAACTAAATTTTAATCTCTAATCAGTACAAACTCTCCGCCGCCGCAGATCACTAAGCAGATCGCAGCGGAAAGATACAGATATACGATCTCCAGCTCAAATCCGCCCACGCCGGTAAGCGCGCCCAACGGAGTGTGTAGGACATATATTATCATGAGCACGTTTGCGATCACAAGTAGAGCGCCTATACGGCAAAATACGCCTATGATTATCATCGCTGGCGCCAGCACCTCGCCTACGTATGCGCCGTAAGCCACTAAATCCGGAATTCCTCTGGCTACCAACATCGATTTTACGCCGTCTATGCCGTGAGTAAGCTTAAAAATTCCGTGCATTAAAAGACAAACCCCAAGCCCCAACCTGATAAATAAAAGACCGAAATTTATGTTGATCATATTCATGCTTTATCCTTTAAATTTAGGGCTTGCGCCCAAAATTATTTTTTGAGTTTAACTTCCTTATCTTTATACAGACCCGTTCCCACAGGGATTATACGACCTAGGATGACGTTTTCTTTTAAGTCCTCTAATCGGTCAAATTTACCCGCGATACTAGCCTCGGTTAGAACCTTCGTAGTCTCTTGGAAAGACGCTGCCGAAATGACGCTATCGCTTCCAACAGCTGCACGAGTTACGCCCAGCAGTACGGACTCTGCAATCGCAGGCTCGCCACCAATTTTCATAATGCGCTCGTTTTCTTCTCTAAATCTGCGGCGGCTAATCAGATCGCCGACGATTAGCTGAGTATCGCCACTATCGACGATTCGAACCTGGCGGAGCATCTGAGATACGATGATCTCGATATGCTTATCGCTGATAACGACGCCTTGAGAGCGATAAACCTGTTGAATTTCGCTTATCAAATAATAATGCAGCGCCTTTTCGCCTAAAATTCTAAGCACGTCGTGCGAGCTGATAACTCCGTCGGTAAGCTTCTCGCCTGCGTGGACGAACTCGCCATTTCGCACTTGGATCTGGCGGCTTTTATCGATCAGATACTCGGCGCTTGTTCCGTCCTCGCCCTCGATTACAATGCGCTCTTTTGCACGCAATGCCTTATCGAAGCGAACGGTGCCGTCGATGTCCGCGATGATCGCGGTATTTTTTGGACGGCGTGCCTCAAATAGCTCTGATACGCGCGGCAAACCGCCAGTGATATCTTTTGATTTCGCAGCAGCTTTCGGCGTCCTAGCCAAAATATCCGCAATCGCTACCTGATCGCCCTTATTTGTAAAAATCGCGGTCTTCGGTCCTAGATTATATTTGATAGGCTCTCCCTTGCTAGGAGTAACGACGATGGCCGGTTTAACGCCCTGAGGTAGGTACTCGTTGATAACCAAACGACTCTGACCGGTAGTCTCGTCATATTGCTCCGTAGCGGTGTATCCAGGCTCGATATCCTCAAAGCCGATCTTACCCTCGCACTCTGCTGCTACCGGGATAGAATACGGATCCCACTCAGCGATAATCAAGCGATCGTCTTTTTTAGGCTTGGCTATAAGATCATCGCTTTTTACGACGCTATTATCATCATAGGTAATGACAGATTCGCGCGGTATATAGTGGCGGATCGCCTCTCTGCCGTTGTCATCGGAGATGACTACGTACATGCCCTTCTCGCTTACGACATGACCTTTTTTGATATCTCTTAACCTCTCTAAATAATCGCCCTTTAGGATGAAATACTTAAGCGTACCATTTGCTCCCGCTTTGATCTTTTGGGTTACCGGCTCACCGTCTTTGACGCGAAGTTCGCTGGCAAACGGAATTCGAGTAGGGATATTCCAGTCTTCTTTTATAACCTCTACTAAACTATCATTTTCCCCAACGGTTTCGCCGTCTTTGAAAACGATGTAGAATTTCCCCTCTACCTTGCCGCTTACGCCCGCAAGCTCGGTAGGCTTGGCTAGATCGTGGCGTCGGATGGTATATTTAAATTCTTCCTTCTTGCCCTTTAGCGTTATATTTACGTCGTCGTGAGTTATATCGATACTTACCTTGCCGGTAATTGGAGCTTTGATCTTAGGCTCGACCAAAAGTACCGCAGCGTTTCTGCGGTTCATCACGATATTTTTGCCGCCGTTTTCATAGGTCTTGACGTTGTAGTATCTGATAAAGCCCTCTTTATCGGCGATTACTTGACGATCTTGCTGCTCGGTAGATGCGGTACCGCCGGCGTGGAAGGTTCGTAGCGTAAGCTGCGTACCAGGCTCACCAATGGATTGCGCAGAGATGATACCGACCGCTTCACCCGGTTTTACCAGCTTGCCCTCGCCCAAATTTACGCCGTAGCACTTCGCGCAAACCCCTTTTTCAGCCTTGCACGTAATAGGCGTGCGGATGCTTACGGATTTGATGCCTGCATCGACTATGGTGCGTACCTCATTAACGCCTAGAAGCGTGCCTTCAGTAAATAAAATTTCATTCGACACCGGATCAATCACATCCGAGCTTAGCACCCTACCCATAATCCTATCGGCTAAGCTTTCTATTTGCGTTCCGTTTTCTACGATCTCAGTAACCTCGATGCCCTCGTGCGTGCCGCAGTCGTGCATCGTAACTCTGACGTTTTGTGCGACGTCGATCAGCTTGCGCGTTAGATAGCCCGCGTTTGCGGTCTTAAGCGCAGTATCGGCAAGACCCTTACGCGCGCCGTGGGTCGAGATGAAGTACTCATTTACGTTTAGACCCTCTCTAAAATTTGAAGTGATCGGCGTCTCGATAATCGAGCCGTCCGGCTTACTCATCAGGCCTCTCATACCCGCTAGCTGCTTGATCTGCTCCGCGCTACCTCGCGCGCCGCTATCGGCCATCATATAAATCGAGTTAAAGCCGTCCTTATCCTTCTCCATCATCTTCATCATCTCATCGGCTAGCTTCTTGCTGGTGCTGGTCCAGATATCGATCGTTTTATTATAGCGCTCGCCGTCGGTTAGCAAGCCCGCGCCGTATTGGTTCTGAACCTCTCTGACCTGCTTTTTAGCCTCTTCGACGAGGCTTGCTTTGGACTTCGGCACTATGATGTCCGAAACGGAGATCGATACACCCGCTTTAGTAGCGGATTCAAAGCCTAAATTTTTAAGATTATCCAAAAATTCCGCGCTTATCTCAAGGCCGCCGTTTTTATAGACATAATCGACAAGCTCGGCGATATCCTTTTTCTTCATGATCTTATTCCAAAGATGATCTGGAATAAAGTTAGGCAGGATCGATTTGATGATCAAGCGGCCCGCGGTCGTAAAGATAATGCGGCGATCGATCATCGTTTTGATTTTAGCGTGAATGTCTAGAGCGTTTGCTTCCACGGCGAGCATTACCTCATCGACGTTTGCAAAAATTTTATTCGTTCCCTTTGCGCCCGGCTTTTCGAGGCTTAGATAATAAATTCCTAAAACCATATCCTGGCTAGGCACTGCGACAGGCTTTCCGCTCGCAGGAAGTAAGATGTTCATCGAGCTAAGCATTAAAATTTTGCACTCTGCAATCGCCTCTTGACTAAGCGGCACGTGCACCGCCATCTGATCGCCGTCGAAGTCCGCGTTAAACGCGGCGCAGACTAACGGATGCAGCCTGATCGCCTTGCCCTCGACGAGCACGGGATGAAACGCCTGAATAGACATCTTATGAAGCGTCGGCGCGCGGTTTAGCATAACCGGGTGATCTTTAACGACCTCCTCCAAGCACTCCCAAACTTCATTGATCCTATTTTCGATCATCTTTTTAGCCTGCTTAACGGTCGTTGCATAGCCCTTCTCTTGAAGGCGAGCGATTAGATGCGGCTTGAATAACTCAAGCGCCATCGTCTTAGGCAGACCGCACTGATCCATGCGTAAATTTGGACCTACAACGATGACGGAGCGACCCGAAAAATCCACACGCTTGCCGAGCAAATTTTGACGGAAGCGACCTTGCTTGCCTTTAATGATCTCGCTTAGAGATTTAAGCGGTCGCTTATTAGCGCCTTTTACGGCATTGGCGCGACGTCCATTGTCAAAAAGTGCGTCCACCGCCTCTTGAAGCATTCGTTTTTCGTTGCGGATGATGATCTCGGGTGCGTCGAGCTCCATCAGCCTTTTAAGTCTAGAATTTCGATTTATGACGCGTCGATATAGATCGTTTACGTCCGAAACCGCAAATTTTCCGCCCTCAAGGCTTACAAGCGGGCGTAGATCGGCAGGTAGCACGGGAAGATTTGTAATCATCATCCACTCGGGCTTATTGCCGGAATTTAAAAAGCTCTCGACGACCTTTAGACGCTTGACGATAGTTTTTTTCTTCGCTTCGGAGTTTGTATTAGCCATCTCCTCCTTCAAAGAATTTAAAATTTCTACCAAATCAAGCTCAGCTAGCATATCGCGAATTACCTGACCGCCCATTTTAGCGACGAAGCCCGTCTGCGAAAAGCGCTCTTTTAGGCTCTGGTACTGCTCTTCGTTTAAAACGTCGTATTTTTCGACCTTTTTAGAATTTTCGTTGTCGTAAAATGCCTCGCCTGCACTTTCTACGATATACGCCTCGTAGTAAAGCACGCGCTCAAGATCTTTCATCTTGATATTTAGAAGCGTACCTATGCGGCTAGGCAAGGAATTTACGTACCAAATATGCGCCACCGGCGTTACCAGCTCGATATGCCCCATTCTAGTGCGGCGAACCTTCGAGCTCGTGATCTCGACGCCACATTTTTCGCACTTCCAGCCTTTGTAGCGCATCTTCTTATATTTGCCGCAGATGCACTCATAATCTCTTACTGGACCGAAAATTTTAGCGCAAAATAGACCGTCGCGTTCCGGCTTGAGCGTGCGGTAATTGATGGTTTCGGGCTTTTTGACCTCGCCGTGGCTCCAAGCCTTGATCTGCTCGGGACTAGCAAGCCTGATTGCAAACGCGTCGAAGTCGTGGACTCTGGCGTCCTCTTTTATTTCTATTCTTTCTAAATTTGAATTATCGCTCATTTATTCTCTCCATTCTCGTAAATTTCAACGTCTAGAGCAAGCGATTTAAGCTCGTTTGTTAAAACAAAAAATGTCTCAGGAATTCCGGTAGACGGAACGTTTTCGCCTTTTGTCAGCGCCTTATACGCAGCCAAGCGTCCGTCGACGTCGTCGGATTTGATCGTTAGCATCTCGCGAAGCGTATATGCCGCGCCGTATGCCTCCAGAGCCCAAACTTCCATCTCGCCGAATCTTTGACCGCCGAATAGCGCCTTGCCGCCGACCGGCTGCTGCGTAACTAGGCTGTAAGGACCGGTGCTTCTTGCGTGAACCTTCTCATCGACTAGGTGGTGCAGCTTGAGATAATACATGCAGCCCACGTTTACGCGCTCTTTGATCTTTTCGCCGGTGCGACCGTCGTAAAGCTCGGTCTTGCCGTCCTGATCGATGCCCGCCATCTCAAATAGCTTTTTGAAATCCTCCGGCACGATACCCTCAAATATCGGAGCGGAAAATCTAACGCCCTTAGCCCAGTCTCTAGCGTATTTTAAAAGATCCTCGTCGCTGATCTTCTCAAGCGTTTTTTTAGCCTGCATTAGTTTGGAAACGCCTGCGATCTCAATCATTTTGGTGCGAAGGGTTTTTATCCATTCACCCGTTTTCTCCTCTAAAATTTTAGCGATCTGCTCGCCTAAGCGCCAACCCACAAGACCCAAGTGGCTCTCCATTATCTGACCGATATTCATACGACTTGGAACGCCGAGAGGATTTAGCACGATATCCACGCGCTGCCCGCTAGGCAGATACGGCATATCGACCTCAGGGACGATATTTGAAACGATACCCTTATTTCCGTGGCGACCCGCCATCTTATCGCCCACTTTTAGCTTGCGCTTAGTCGCGATATAGACCTTTACGAGCTTAACGACACCGCTTGGCAAGATATCGTCTTTTTCTAAAATTTCGATCTTTTCGTCATGCTCCTCTTTGAGCTTACGCTTCTCGTTTTGGAAATGGTTTTTTAGCTCCTCGTATTCCTTCTGAACAGCTTTAGAATAAGCCTTGACGAAGGAATTTAACGTAAAGCGGTTGGAGCTTTCAAGCTCCTCTTTTTTAACCTTATCGCCCTTTTTATAATCTTTTTTATTGAGGCTTTGATCGCTTTGTAAAGCGCTTTTAGAAAGTAGCGCCACTACCTTTAGCATCTCTTCGCGATCGAGCATCAAAAGCCTGTCGTGATGCTCCCTTTCGAGCTCGGTTTTTTCATCCTCATAGGCTTTGTTCGTGCGCGGATCTTTCTCATAGCCCTTTTTGGTAAAAATTTTAACGTCGATTACCACGCCTTCCATCGAAGCGGTAGCATAGAGAGATTTATTTACCACATGTCCCGCCTTCTCGCCAAAAATTGCGCGTAAAAGCCTCTCTTCAGGCGTCGGTTTAACCTCGCCCTTCGGAGTTACCTTGCCCACCAAGATCATGCCCGGTTTGACGTGAGTACCGATCTTTACGATACCGCTATCATCGAGGTGGGCAAGCTCCTCCTCTTTGATATTAGGGATGTCGCGCGTGATCTCCTCCACGCCGTCTTTAAGCTCTCTAGCCTCGATCTCTTTTTCATAAACATGCACGCTGGTGTATTCGTCGGCGCGGATCATCTTTTCGCTCATGACGACGGCGTCTTCGTAATTGTAACCATGCCACGGCATGAAAGCTATGAGGGCGTTTTTGCCGATCGCAAGCTCGCCGCCGTCCATGCTAGGACCGTCGGCTATGATTTGACCGGCTTTTATAACGTCGCCTTTGCGCACGATCGGGCGCTGCGAAAAGGTAGTGTTTTGGTTGGTGCGTAAATTTTTCTCCATCGAATAGTGATCGATAAACGGACCTTTTTCGTCTTCGCCCAAAATGAATATGTTTTTATTATCGACCTTTTCTACGACACCGTCGCGACCGGCTTTGATCGCTTCCCACGAATCGCGCGCGATGATCGCCTCCATGCCCGTTCCGACGATAGGAGCGGTAGAGTGTAGAAGCGGTACGGCTTGGCGCTGCATGTTCGAGCCCATAAGCGCGCGGTTAGCATCGTCGTGCTCCAAAAACGGAATCAGCGACGCCGCTACGCCCGCGACCATACCGGAGCAAAGGTCTATCAGCGAAATATCCTCGCGTTTAGCCATAATATTTTCGCCGTCTTTTCTAACCTCCAAAAGCTCTTCTACAATATTGCCCTCTTCGTCCAATTTAGCGGACGCAGGAGCGATTACGAGCCCCTCTTCTTGCGTAGCGGTAAGATATACGATCTCGTCGGTGACCTTTCCGTTTACGACCTTTTTATACGGAGCTTCGACGAAGCCTAGATCATTTACCTTCGCATAGGTCGCCAAGGTGTTAATAAGACCGATATTTTGACCCTCCGGGGTCTCGATAGGGCAAATTCTACCATAGTGCGTAGGATGGACGTCGCGCACCTCAAAGCCGGCGCGCTCTTTAACTAAACCGCCCTCGCCCAGCGCAGATAGACGGCGCTTATGCGTGACCTCGCTAAGCGGATTGGTCTGATCCATAAACTGGCTTAGCTGACCGCCGGTGAAAAATTCCATAAGCGTAGTGGTGATGATTTTAGGGTTTACGAAATCATACGGCATAAGCTCGTCTAAATTTCCGCTAATGCCGGTAAATTTATCTTTGATCGCCTTTTGAACCTTGATAAATCCAAGGTGCATCTCATTTGCCAAAAGCTCGCCAATCGAGCGAATACGACGATTGCCGAGATTATCGCGATCGTCGATGAAGCCGTCGCCGTTTTTAACTCTAATTAAATATTTCGCCGTCTTGATAATATCCTCGCTGGTTAGTACGGTTACGTACTCCGGCGCTTCGATGCCTAGTTTGTGATTCATTTTCATACGACCTACTTTGGTTAGATCGTAGCGCTCAGGGTTGAAAAACAGATCGTTTACGAAGCTCTTTGCCGCCTCTTTTACCACCGGCTCACCCGGGCGCATAACTTTGTAAATTCTAATCGCAGCTAGATCGTTCTCGTCGTCTATGCCCTCGCTTTGTTGCAAGAGCTTAAGCGCGTCGGCGTCTTGGATGAAGGAATTTATGATTGAAGTATCTACGCCGCTAGCTAGGTCGTTAGCGATCGTAAATTTTTTCTCTGTGTTAGCGATCTTGGCTAGCTTGCCCTCATCAAGCGCGGTTAGCGAATCAAAAAGCACTTCGCCGCTGTTTTTATCGACGATGGCGTCCGCTAGATAGCGCTCGGCTAAAATTTCAGCCGGATACTCGATGAGTTTTAGTCCGTCCTCCGCCAGCTTCTCCGCTTTTTTGGATGTTAGGCGCTTGCTTGCTTGATGAAGCACCTCGCCCTTTTCGTTTATAATGTCGTAATCGAGCCTGCCCGCGTATTCTTTCGGATCGAAATCGGTTAGGAATTTTCCTTTTTTGATATAGATCGTCTTAATAGGATAAAATAATTTTATAATGTCTTGTTTTTTGTAACCGAGTGCGCGAAATAGGATCGTGATCGGAACCTTGCGCCTTTTATTTATGCGCACGTATAGTACGTCTTTTACGTCGTACTCGAAGTATAGCCAGCTGCCGCGATCTGGTATTATTTGAGCGGTATAGATGAGTTTATTTAGAACCGTCGGGCTCTCTTCCTCTTTGAAGATTACGCCCGGGCTTCTGTGCAGCTGATTTACGACTACGCGCTCTACGCCGTTTATGATAAATGAAATTCTATCGGTCATTAGAGGAATGTCGCGAATGAATATATCTTGCTCTTTGATCTCTTTTACGCCGATTTTTTTGCCCGTCTTTTCATCGCGCTCATGCACTAGCAAACGTAGCTTCATCTTTAAATTTACCGAATAAGTAAGCCCTCTTTCCATGCATTCTCTAATCGAATACTTTGGCTTTGAAATTTCGCTACTTACATACTCGATACTTAGTCTATTCTGTGCGTCGTGGATAGGAAAAATGGCTTTGAAAACCTTCTCTATGCCGCTTTCTCCACCCGAGTTATCAAGATTTAAAAAATGATCAAAACTTTTCTTTTGTAGTTGTAATAAATTCGGAATTTCGATGTCTTTGGGAACCTTTGAAAAATCCACTCTAAGACGATTTCCTGAATATAGGCTGTTTAACATTCCACTACCTCGTAGTTGTATTTTAAAGAAAGAAGTGCCGATGCAGCGCACCGGCACACATTTGTATGCGAAATTTTAAAATTTCGCGATTTATTTGAGTTCGACTTTAGCGCCTGCTTCTTCAAGCTCTTTTTTAGCCTTCTCGGCGTCTTCTTTGTTAAGTCCCTCTTTAAGAACGGACGGAGTAGCCTCGGTAGCGTCTTTGGCTTCTTTTAGACCAAGACCCGTTAAGGCGCGAACAACCTTGATTACGTTGATCTTCTTATCGCCCGCATCAAGCAATACGACATCGAATTCCGTTTTCTCTTCAGCCGCTGCCGCACCTGCGCCGCCTGCACCTGCGCCGCCAGCCACCATAACCGGAGCTGCGCTTACGCCGAATTTTTCTTCGAATTCTTTAACTAGTTCGCTAAGCTCTAGCACCGAAAGATTAGAGATATACTCTAAAACATCTTCTTTTGAAATTGCCATTTTATTCTCCTAAATTTTAATTAAGCGCTAGCTTCTTTTTTCTGCTTAAGCGCATTGAGGCCGATCGTAAAATTTTGAATCGGCGCATTCCATACTTGAAGTAACATCGCGATAAGCTCGTCTCTCGAAGGCATCTTCGAAAGCGCTCTAACCTTATCTATGCCGGCTACTTCCCCATCGATATGAGCGGTCTTAAGCTTAAAAATTTCATTTTTCTCTTCAAATTTAGCCGCTACTTTACATACAGAAAGCTGCTCGCCCCATAAGAAGATATTGGTATCTTTAAAGCTAAGTCCGTTTTTTTCGGCATTTTTTAATGCGATATTGGCTAGGGTGTTTTTGATAACTCGAACCTTTACGCCCGCTTCGCGCGCGCTATTTCGAAGATCTTCAAGCTGCTTAACGCTAAGGCCTTTAAAATCGGAAATTACTATAGCTTCGCTAGCTTTGAAAGCCTCGCCAAGCTCCGCTACTATCTTTGATTTTTCGTCTCTCGTCATTAGGTCTCCTTTCCGATCGGTGATTTCAAGCCAAGCGATCGAAATTTTAAAATTTCGATCAATTAAGTTAAAAACCTTGAGCTATCTCCAATCTAAGATAAAAATTTAAAATTTTATTTTAAATCGATTATTTCTTGATTATCCAGCCTAACCGCAGGGCTCATAGTAAGTGAAAGCGATGCATGAGTTACGTATCTGCCCTTCGCAGTCGCTGGCTTATGCTTATTTATGGTTTTAATAAACGTCGTAAGGTTGTCTAAAAGCTGCTCTTTGCTAAAGCTAACCTTGCCGAGGCCTGCGTGGATATTACCCTGCTTATCGACGCGGAAATTTACCTGTCCGCCCTTGGCGTTTTTAACGGCCTGAGCAACATCCATAGTAACGGTTCCGGTTTTAGGGTTCGGCATAACGCCTTTTGGACCGAGAATACGACCTACCTTACCGACTAGTCCCATTAAATTTGGAGTGGCGATAAGAACGTCGAAATTTATATTTCCTTTTTGAATCTCTTCGATCAGATCATCGGCGCCCACGATATCGGCACCCGCTTCGCTAGCCTCGCTAGCCTTTGCGTCTTTTGCAATCACGGCTACTCGAACGCTCTTGCCCGTACCGGCAGGTAAAACGACCGAGCCGCGCACCATCTGATCGGCATGTCTTGGATCTACGTTTAGTTTAAGAGCGATCTCCACCGTCTCGTCAAATTTAGCAGAAGCTAGAGTTTTTACTGTGCTTACCGCTTCGTCTACACTATAAATTTTATTTACGTCAACTTTTTTTAAAAGTTCGTTGAATCTTTTTGAATTTTTTGGCATATATTTCTCCGCAATTAAAGTGCTACCGCTTTTTTTAACCTTAGCGGTCAAAAGGTCTAGTCAGTGACCGTAATACCCATAGAACGAGCCGAACCCGCTATAATCCTAGCAGCCTGCTCTCTATCTTTGGTATTCAGATCGGCGATCTTTTTCTCGACGATCTCTAAAACTTGAGCCTTAGTTAAGGATGCTACCTTCTTTTTAAGAGGATTGTCCGAACCCTTATCTATCTTCGCCGCTTTTTTGATCAAATCCGTCGCAGGCGGTTGCTTAGTGATGAAAGTAAAGCTTTTATCGGCATAAACCGTGATGATAACAGGAATGTTAAAGCCTGCCATATCTTTGGTTCGCTCGTTAAACGCTTTGCAAAATTCCATAATATTAACACCCTTTTGTCCTAATGCAGGACCTACCGGCGGGCTTGGATTTGCTTTTGCGGCCGCTATTTGCAGCTTGATTTCGCCAACAACTTTCTTAGCCATAAATTTACTCCTTATAAAATTTAAATAATCTTTTCAACTTGCGAGTATGAAATTTCAATTGGCGTGCTTCGTCCGAAGATCGAAACATTAAGGCGAAGCTTGCCGTGGATCATATCATACTCTTCTACGATGCCGTTGAAATTAGCAAAAGGTCCGTCGACGATCCTAACCGTCTCTCCGTCTTCAAAATTTATCTTCGGCTTAGGAGCCTCGCGATTATTGATCTTTTCTAGAATTATTTCGATATCCTTTTCCGGTAGCGGAGATGGCTTTTTCGCCTCGCCAATAAAGCGACTGACCTTAGGCAGCATCTGAATTCTATGCCACAAAGTGGTATCCAGATCTAAATTTGCAAAGCAATATCCTGGATATAAGCTGCGCTCTTTAATGGTTTGCTTTGTGTTTTTGACCTCTATAACATCTTCGGTAGGCACAAGCACTTCACCGATCTTAGCCTCAAGTGCTTCGTCTTGCTTTAGTGCTTCTATCGCGCGCTTTACCGCCATCTCGCTGCCGGCGTAAGTTTGTATCGCATACCATTTATTTGCCATATTACGATCCTTACTTAGGCCGTTATCAAAGCGGACATAATCAGATCCACTAGCGCTAAAAACAGTGCGATAACTACGACTACGACTACTACAGAGATATATGCTGTTTTAGTCTGATCTTTAGTCGGGAAAATTACCTTATCTAACTCTACTTTTGCTTGTTTATAATACTCTTTTACTTTTTCCATACCCAATCCTCGTGGCAGGGCAAGAGGGATTCGAACCCCCAACCATCGGATTTGGAATCCGGCGCTCTACCGTTGGAGCTATTGCCCTATAACAATTAGCCTTTTAACTTTACTTCTTTATGAAGCGTGTGCTTTTTTAATCTAGGGCAATATTTTTTAAGTTCTAGTTTTTCGGTCGTAGTTTTGCTATTTTTATAAGTAGTATAGTTAATATCGCCACTTTCGGAGCATTTTAATCCGACCTTTACTCTACTTGAATTCTTTGCCATTTGGTTTCCTTGAATAAAAAAGCAAGCGGAATTTTAAAATTCCGCTTGCAAAAAATTAAGCGATGATTTTCGAAACGACGCCTGAACCTACGGTATGACCGCCTTCGCGAATCGCGAAGCGAGTACCTTGCTCAAGAGCAATCGGGGCGATTAGCTCAACGGTAATCTTAACATTATCGCCAGGCATTACCATCTCGGTTCCCTCAGGAAGAGTAATCGAACCGGTAACATCTGTCGTACGAACGTAAAACTGCGGTCTATAATTATTAAAGAATGGAGTATGGCGTCCGCCCTCTTCTTTAGTTAGGATATAAACCTCGCCCTCAAATTTAGTATGAGGAGTGATCGATTTAGGTTTGCATAGAACCATACCGCGCTCTACTTCCTCTTTCTTAGTACCGCGCAACAAAACGCCTACGTTATCGCCGGCTTCACCTTGATCCATCTCTTTTCTAAACATCTCAACACCGGTAACGGTAGTAGTCTGAGTAGGTTTAATACCTACGATCTCGATAGTATCGCCAACTTTAACGATACCTTTTTCGATTCTACCGGTTACAACGGTACCGCGACCGGAAATCGAGAAAATATCTTCGATCGGAAGAAGGAAATCTTTATCAGTATCGCGAACAGGAGTTGGAATATAGCTATCAACCGCATCCATAAGCTCCATAATCTTTGCAGACCATTCGCCATCTTGTCCGGCTTTGGCTTCCTCAAGAGCCTTAAGAGCAGAGCCCTTAATGATTGGAGTCTCGTCGCCAGGGAATTTATACTCTTTTAGAAGATCTCTAACTTCCTCTTCGACTAGCTCTAAAAGATCCGGATCATCGACCATATCGGTTTTGTTTAGGAAAACTACGATATAAGGAACGCCTACTTGGCGAGAAAGCAAGATGTGCTCGCGAGTTTGAGGCATAGGACCATCTGCAGCGGAAACAACTAAAATAGCGCCGTCCATCTGAGCCGCGCCGGTAATCATATTTTTTACGTAGTCGGCGTGGCCAGGGCAGTCAACGTGAGCATAGTGACGCTTCTCGGTCTCATATTCGATGTGAGACGTAGCGATAGTAATACCGCGCTCTTTTTCCTCTGGAGCGTTATCGATATTGTCGTAGTCTTTTAGCTCGGCTAGACCCTTCCTGGAAAGAACAGCAGAAATAGCAGCTGTCAAAGTAGTCTTACCATGGTCAACGTGACCGATGGTACCAATGTTTACGTGTGGCTTGTTACGATTAAATTTTTCTTTAGCCATCATATCCTCCGTTATTGATTTGTGGATTACACAACAAACTAAGCGACTCTATTTTATGGAGCTCATAGCGGGACTTGAACCCGCGACCTCTTCCTTACCAAGGAAGTGCTCTACCTCTGAGCCATATGAGCCTAAACTCAGGCAAAGAGAAATCGCTACCAATACCCAACAATGCGACCAAAATTTAGATTATGTAAGCATATAAAAGCAGTTAAGTTTTACAGCTCCCAGTAAACCTAAATGGTGGAGCGGGAAACGGGGCTCGAACCCGCGACCCTCAGCTTGGAAGGCTGATGCTCTAGCCAACTGAGCTAATCCCGCATCAAAAATTCATGGTGGTGAGACGTGGATTCGAACCACGGAAGGCAAAGCCAGCAGATTTACAGTCTGCCCTCGTTGGCCACTTGAGTATCTCACCCTTTGATGAAATCTGGTCAAACACTGTTACAAAAAATGGAGCTGGTGGACGGGATCGAACCGCCGACCCACTGCTTACAAGGCAGTAGCTCTACCAGCTGAGCTACACCAGCATTTTGAAATTGAAGTGGCAATTATAACCGAAAAATCCCCAATTGTCAAGGCTAAAACAGCCTATTTTAAAATTTCATAAAATTTCTGCTATAATGCGCGCAATTTTAAATTTTAAGGAATTTTATATGAAAATCGTACCTTGGATCATAATAGTTTTTATGATTTATTTGATTTATTATTTTATCTCCCGCTCTGAAAAGCGTCTAAATACCCTTGAAAAGCGCCTAAATAAGATAGAAGAAAACTTAAGCGAGATAAAAAAGGCTACCGAAGCCAACAGGCTCTTGATCGAAGAAGCAAAGCTGGACTCTGAAGATGACACAAAAGAGCAAGAATAAAATTAAATTTAAATCCATGATCTTGCTAGCTTAGCCTTTTTTGCTAAATATCTCGTGCTAAAAATTGTGAGTATATTTTATGCATACTTTGGCATTTTTGAAAGAAATTTTGCCCCAACGCCAAAACCGCGAAGTAGAAGAAGCTCATACGTAACTAATTCTTAAATTTTACGAAATTTAAAATTCGCGCTTTAAGCCTGCTCCGCCACGCAAATCAATAAATCAAAATTCTAGCTATTTGCTCACAGCACAAATTCCATAGAATTTCAAATAATGCCACATAAAATTAAAATTTTGCCAAAATCCATCTTACAATTCAACTTTTTAAAATTTTGCGCAAATCCCTCAACAAAATTCTAAACTACAAAATTTTAGTATTTAAAATCATATTAATCAACCCCGCCGCAGCAGCAAAGCCTATGGGTTCCACCGCACGCCACTTCAGGCTGATATATCAGAAAGCTCAAAAGTGTAGACCATAACCTCTGCAAGCTAATGATAAAATTTCATCATAATTTTTAAAAACCAAAATTTAAAAAGCACGGAATTTTGTCCCAGGATTTGAATTGAGTAAAAAGCCGGCGAAATGCAGGAATTTCACAAATGTTAAATTTTATCCATTGGAATTTTCCTCGCTCACAAGCGCTTCAGCGATGAGCTCCAACGGATTTACGCACCTCGTCTGCGAGCCGCTTAAAGAAAGCGAATTATTTAGCTGCATCCTGCACGCACTGCACTCGGCAGAAACTACGCGCACAGGCAGATCTGCCATTGCACGCGCCTTAGCTAATCCCACTGCACGCGCGAGCTCGTAGCGCTCGACCTGCATCGTCACGCCGCCAAATCCGCAGCATTTATTAGGCTCATCCATCTCGGTTATTTCGTAGTTTTGAGCGAGCAAGCCGCGCGGTTCTTTCCAAATACCCTGCATTTTGCGGGCATGGCACGGATCGTGATAAGTAATCGCTAAAGCCCTTTTGCCGCGGCGCATCAAAAGATCACTTAAGTTTGTAAATTTATAAAAGTATTCGCTCGCCATAAAAATTTTACTCGCAAGCTTTTGTGCGCGGGCTTTCCATTGCGGCTCATTTTCAAAAAAATTCGCGTAATCCACCCGCAGCATTGCAGAGCACGTAGCCTCGGGCACTATAATCGCATCAAGAGCAGGCAGAGCTTTTTCGAAATATGCTATATTAAATTTTGCCACGCGTTCAACCGCCGCAAAATCTCCCGTAAAATACGCAGGAGCGCCGCAACAGGCTTGTTCCTTCATCAAATTTACGTTTAGCTTTAGCGCTCGCGCGATATGTAAAACCGCCTCGCCTACGCCCGTGTAAGCGTAGTTTGCCATGCAGCCGATAAAAATTCCAATAGTTTTTTCGCCGCCGTTGTCGATAAGCTCTGCGTGCGAGTTCATAAAGCTCTTTTTCGCAGGAGCAGGCAACAAGCGCTCTTTTTTAAGTAGTGGTAAGTCAAATCTAGGCGACATAGAGCTTTGCGTATCTTTTCGCATCTTAAAGCCACAGCTAAGAAACACGTATCCAAGCGCTGCTGCTAGATCCAGCGCTTTGCGGTGCCCAAGCAGCCAAAACGCAGCTTTTTTGTACCACGCGATGCCAAATTTTTCCGCAATGCGCGCGCGAACATTCTCGATTGCCGTATCTATGGGCAAAGACTCGCCGCAAATATCTACGCAGTTGGTGCATAAAAAGCAACTCTCAAAAATTTTCTTAGCGTTTTTATCAAGCTTTAGCTCATTCCTGCCGTAAGCGCCCAAAAGATCCACAAATCCGCGCGGGCTCGTTACTTCATCGCCGTTAATGCCATGAATCGTGCAGACTTGGATACATTTACCACATTTTACGCAACGCTCGCTAAGTACCGCAAAATCGAACGCTCCAAGCTTTGCCTTACTCATAGCCGCGCCGCTTAAACGGTTTTAGAAAAGCGCTTTTCGCCCAAATTTTTACCCATATACTCATCAAAGCACATCGCGATATTGCGGATCAAAAGCGTGCCGGTAGGCGTTACAGAAATTCTATGCGGCGAGACTTGTACGAAATTCTTTAGCGCCTCAAGCTGTTTTAGGCTCGCGCCAAAATGCTCGAAAAATTTTATCTTAAATTTCTCCTCGATCGCCTCTATATCGACGCAGAAATTACTCATCAGCCCCATAATCACCTCTTTGCGCAGCAGATCCTCTTCATTTAGCAAAATACCCCTGCAATACGGCAGCCTACCCGCATCGATCGCGGCTTCATACGCGTCCATATCCTTGAAATTTTGCGCGTAGTGGCGCGCGCCCTCGCCGATGCTAGTTAGCCCGATGCCGATCAGATCGGCGCCGCCTTTGGTCGTATAGCCTTGGAAATTACGGTGCAGCGAGCCGTTTTTAAGCGCGACATGAAGCTCATCGGCGGGCTTTGAGTAGTGATCCATACCGATCATCTCATATCCGTTCGCGCTCAAAAAATCGTGTGTAAATTTTAAAATTTCAAGCTTCACTTTAGGCTCGGGCAGTGTCGTCTCGTCAAATTTACGCATAGATTTTTTGATCCACGGCACGTGCGCGTAGTTAAAGATCGCAAAGCGGTCCGGATCAAGCGAAAGCGCAAGCTCCAGCGTGCGCTTAAAGCTAGCTAGGCTCTGATACGGAAGGCCGTAGATCAGATCCATATTTATCGATTTTATCCCCCTCTCGCGCGCCATGGCTATGACGTCCCTCGTAAGTTCGAAAGGCTGTATGCGGTGGATCTCCTTTTGCACGCGCTCGTCGAAATCCTGCACGCCGTAGCTGATGCGATTAAAGCCGTTTGAAACAAGCACGTCGAGCTGTTCGGCGTTTAAAAATCGCGGATCGATCTCGCAGCTGATCTCGGCTTCGGAACTAAAGCTTTTAAAATACTTTTTAATATTTTTTATGTGGCGCGCGAGCTGTTCGGCGCTAAAATACGTAGGCGTACCGCCGCCGAAGTGCATCTGCACGACTTGCCGCGAGCCGTCCACGACGCCGCTTAAAATTTGCATTTCGCGCTCGATATAGCCCAAATACCGATCCATCTTGTCGCGCTTGCCGGTGTAGATTACGTTGCAGCCGCAAAAATAACAGGCGGAGCGGCAAAACGGCATGTGAAAGTAAAGCGACAGCGGCGTGGAGCTTTTCTGATTTTTCAGCTCGTTCAAATACCCGTCGTAACTGAAGTTTTCGCTAAATTCCAAAGCGGTCGGATAGCTCGTGTAGCGAGGCCCCGGGCGCGAAAATTTCGCGTAAGCGTCGAAGTCTATGCTATTCACGGCTGCCCGCCTTGGTTTTGATAAGCTCTTCAATGTCGATAAAAAGGTTTGGATGCAGACTTTTTACGCGTGAGACGACGGCATCGACGTCTAAGCTTAATCTTTTCGCACTCGGATTTGCGCCCGTTAGCCTTCTGATCTCGTCCATACACACGATCCATGCGTCGCCGAAATCCACCGGCGTATGCTGCAAAATCGAGCGCTCAAGCTTGAGGTTAAAATTTTCCTGCATCGCGTTTTTGGTCGCGGCGATGAGATTTGCAAGCGATTTTATCGAGATCATCGTGTGCACTTCGTTATTTTCGTCTATGCCGAACCACGGCTCCTCGTCGCTCCACGAGCCGCTTTTTAGAGTGAGTTTTTTCTCGTTGTCTTCGCCCTGCGAAATTTCAAAAACCGTCCTTTTCGAGCTATCCAGCCCGAAAAATTCGCTCGCTTTGTCGATCTTTTTTAACGCTTTATCTTTTTCTTCCATGCGTTCTCCTAAAATTTATCTTTTTTGATCCAGCCAGACCATAACGCCCTTTTGCGCGTGCAGGCGATTTTCCGCCTCTGCAAAAATTTCATCCGCGTGCGCTTCAAACACAGCCTCGCTCACCTCGTATCCGCGGTACGCCGGCAGGCAGTGCAAAAAGATCGCGTTTTTTTCAGCCAGAGCCATTAAGCTTTCATCCACGCAAAAGCCCGCGAAATCGCGAATCCTTTGCTCCTTTTCGGCTTCTTGCCCCATCGAGACCCAGGTATCGGTCGTCACGACGTTTGCGCCCGCTACCGCCTCTTTTATATCGTTCGTTATTAAAATTTTAGCGCCTGAAATTTTAGCATTTTCTTGCGCCTGCGCCAGTATCTGAGGATCGGCCTCATAGCCCACGGGCGTCGCTATTCGCAGCTCAAATCCAAGCTTGCTGGCAAGCATCAGCCACGAGTGCGTCATATTGTTGCCGTCGCCCACGTACGCGGCTTTTATCTTTGGAGTTTCAATACCGCACTCCACGATCGTCATTAAATCCGCCATTAGCTGCACGGGATGAAATTTATCGCTTAGTCCGTTTATCACCGGCACGCGGCTAAATTCCGCGAGCTCTATTAGCGTCTCGTGCCGATTTACGCGCGCCATAATCAGATCGCACATTCGCGAAATCACGCGCGCAGTGTCTTTGACCTGCTCGCCGCGCCCGAGCTGGATGTCGCGACTGCTCAAAAACAGCGCGTGTCCGCCGAGCTCGTTCATCCCTACGTCAAAGCTAACGCGCGTCCTGGTCGAGCTTTTTTCAAATATCATCGCTAGTTTTTGATCTTTCAAGTATAGCTTAAAATTTCGCGCTTTGGCTTCTTTTTTAATCTTAAAGGCTAAATTTAAAATTTCGATTATCTCGTCTTTGCTAAAATCGTTTAACGTAAGAAAGTGCCTCATATCGCTCCTTTATCTTTTATAAATTTACTAAAAAATTCTTTTAAATCACCTTTCGTCATATCGCCCGTAGCCACCTTTACGACTACGTCTTCCATCGCCGCATAAAATTCCTCGTCGTCCAAAACTATAGAATTCGCCGATAAAAACATATCGGCTAGCAAAATCGCCGTCCTTTTATTGCCGTCGATGAAAGGATGAAATTTTATGCACGAATGCGTCAAATGCGCGAGTTTATCCGACATAGTAGGATAATACAGATCGTTTTTTATATTCTGCAGCGCAGACGATAAATAGCCAAGCGAAGTTTTATTATACCCCTTGCTTCCGCCTATTTTTTCTAGCATTTTATCGTGGATGAAAATAGCCTGATGCAGCGTTAAATATTTCATTTGTCTTTTTTTCAGTTATCCTTTAATCGCTCAAAAACGGCCCTATTGCTAGGCTTATCCAGTTTCGCAATAACGGCGCTCGAAAGCTCGTCGAAATTTTCTATGCACTCATCTTTATTTTCAGATAAAATTTTAGCTTCAAATTTCATCTTTTTTGCCAGCTTCATCACGGCATCCAAGACGGCTTGCATTTCATTACTTTTAATTTCGAGTGCTATCTTATTCATCGCTAGCCCCTGTTTAAAATTTCCGCGATCTCTTTGGCGTGATAGGTGATGATCATATCAGCACCCGCGCGCCTTATGCCTATCATCGTCTCCATCATCACGCGCTCATAATCGATCACGCCCGCCTTCTTGCCCGCCTGCAGTAGCGCGTATTCGCCGCTTACGTTATACGCGCAGATCGGCAGCAGCGTGCGCTCTCTAAGGTCTCTGATTAGATCCAGATACGCAAGTGCGGGCTTTATCATCAAGATATCCGCTCCCTGCGCCTCGTCTTGCAGGCTTTCGTTGATCGCCTCAAATCTATTTGCGGGATCCATCTGGTAGCTGCTGCGATCGCCAAAACTTGGCGCGCTCTCCGCCACGTCACGAAACGGCCCGTAGTAGCCGCTGGCGAACTTCGTCGAATATGCCATAATCGGCAAATTTTCAAATCCGCCGCGATCGAGCGCCTCTCGCAGAGTTGCGATAATACCGTCCATCATGCCGCTAGGCGCGATCATATCCGCGCCCGCTTTGGCGTGGATGAGCGCTTGCTGCGCCGAAATTTCAAGCGTCGCGTCATTATTCACCGTCTGATGCACATGATCGATGATACCGCAGTGTCCGTGGTCGGTGTATTCGCAAAAGCACAGATCGGTGATTACTAATAAATTTGGAAATTTAGCCTTTATCGCGCGTAGCGAAGTCGCGATGATGCCGTCCTCGCTTAGCGCGTCCGAGCCGATACTGTCCTTTAGCGAAGGAATTCCAAAAAGTAAAATTTTATCCAAACCGAGCGACATGAGAATTTCACACTCTTTTAAAATTTCATCCAAGCTCATCTGAAATACGCCGGGCATCGAGGCGATCTCCTTTTTGATGCCGCTTCCTTCCACCACAAAAAGCGGATAGATTAGAAAGCGGGTTTGCAGATCGGTTTGTCGCACCAGATCCCTAAGTGCGGGGTTTATTCGTAGGCGTCTAAATCGTTTAAACATTATTTTTCCTTTTTTAGCTAGAATTGTGAGATTTATAATATCACAATCGGAGTAAATTTAAGCATGGATATAAAAATTTCAGAGGTCGCGAATCTCCCCTCCCGCTTCGGAAGCTTCCGCGTTCAGTCGTTTAAGCAAGGCGAGAAAGAGCATCTAGTGATATTTAAGCAGCCTTTGGAGGGCGTCGTAAACGTGCGGATCCACTCGGAGTGCCTTACCGGCGATGCGATCGGCAGCCTAAAGTGCGACTGCGGCGAACAGCTCGAAGCGAGCCTAAAATATATCGAAGAGCATGGCGGCATGGTGATCTATCTGCGTCAAGAGGGGCGCAATATCGGGCTTTTCAATAAAATCAACGCCTACGCGCTACAAGACCGGGGCCTCGATACGATCGAAGCAAATCATCAGCTAGGCTTCAAAGCGGACGAGCGCACCTACGAGATCGTGGATTTCATACTCGCTCATTTTGGAATTTCACGCATAAATCTACTTACGAATAATCCGCAAAAGCTGCACGATCTAAAAGTCGAAGTGGTCGCACGCGTGCCGATAATCATCACGCCTAATAAATTTAACGAAAACTATCTGCGCGTCAAAAAAGAGCAGATGGGGCATCTGCTGTGAAGCTTGCGCCGGACGAGAGCTTTGGCGAGCAGGTAGCTAAATTTAAAGCCTGTCTGCAAAAATTTAACCGCGTCCATAGCCTCACGAATTACGACGATTTGGACGCAGTGGTGCGCGACAGCCTAAGCGGAGCGAGTTTCATACCGCGCTATCCGCGCATCGCGTGCGACATCGGCTCAGGAGCCGGCTTTCCGGGGATCTTTTTGGCGCTCGCGCTGCCGCTGTGCGAGTGGCATCTGTTTGAGCCAAATCAAAAAAAAGCGGCGTTTCTAACCTACGTGAAGGTTAGCCTTGCTCTAGCTAACGTAAAAATCCACGCCGAGCGCGTGCAGGACGGCGCAAAGCTACGCACCGATCTGATAAGCTCGCGAGCGCTAATGAGCGCGCGAAGCTTAATTGAAATTTGCCGCGGCTTTTACGATCAAAACACTACGTTTTTGCTCTACAAAGGCTCGGGCGCAGAGGCGGAAGCGGCAGAATTCCGCAAGGAATTTACGAGCGCGCACTGCGAAATTTTTAGCGATGAAAACGCTTTGAAAAATAGAAAATTTTTAGTGATCAAAGGGGTAAAATAATGGGAAAAATTCTAGCCGTCGCCGTTATCGCGGCGCTCATATATTTTTTGATAGTGCCTAGATTTCGCATAAAGAAAAAGGACGATGCGACCGAGCTTTTGGCGTGCGACGAGTGCGGGACGTACTTTAGCAGCGACGAGCTTGCTCTGCGCGATAAAAAGCGCCTTTGCAAGTCCTGCGAAGCCAAACTAAGGGGCGGTAAATGATCATCCTAGGCCACGCGCTCGTGCCATATGAGCCGCTGTATCTCATCAAAAACGGCGACGAAGTTTTCAAATACGACAATCTGCTCTTTAAATTTAACGACAGGCTCATAGCCGCCGCGCAAAAGGCGCAGAAAAAATTTAGCGTTATTACGAACGATATAAATGAAATTTTACTCGCAAACGGCGCAGGCGCGCGCTTTATCATCGTGGATAAAAAATCTGCGGCGGCCGCGCAAAAGCTAGCCAATGATTATCTTTTCGACGCCAAGATTGCGATGTTTATCGGCTCTGCGCGGGCGTTAAAAAACTTAGCCGAGCTCGGTATCGATGCAGCGATCTTTAAAGACGCGATCGCAAACGCGCCCAAATCGCTACTTGCAAGCATCGGAGATAGCGTAGGCTTTAAATTTCACTTCGGGCTTCCGAAAAAAGATGAAATTTTCGGCGGCGCGCAAAAGCTCGCGGATAAAATTTCGGCTCTGGATAAAAAGCTAAGCGCGCCTGCAGCCGGTAAAAACGACGATATCTGGAAAAAATAGCAAAATCCTAAGCGAATTTATTCGCAGGTATAAAATTCCTATGACTCACGCAAATTAAAATTTTGCGCGAAATTTTGCTCAGCCACGCAGCTTGGAATTTCACGCGAGATTTCGCTCGCTTACGCGAATCGGAATTCTACGCGGAATTTTGCACTCTTTCGCAAATTAGAATTCTGCGCGAAATTTCACGCGTCCTCTGCGAAATTCTCTCGCTTACTCAATTTAAAATTTTACCCGCTCGGATAGATTTAAATTTTACGTAGAATTTCGCCTGCCTTCGCGGCAAGAAATTTTAAAAAGAATTTTATCCTCCCGCGCGATGCGAAATTTTACTAAATTTTCTACGCGCGATATAAAATCTACGTAAATTTTACTCGCGCGATTAACGTAAATAAAATTCTGCCTCTGCCTACGCTTCATAGAATTTTGTAAAATTTTACTTACAGAGACGATATAAATTCCTAGCCATTGTTTTAAAATTTACTCGCGTTTTAGCTGCTTTTATGCGCACGGTAAGGATTTTTTAAAGCTAAAATTTTATATAATTATGCGTTTCAAAAAGGCATATTTTGAGTACTAAATTCTTTCTAGCGATCCTTGCGATAGGCGTTATAATGGGGCTTTGCGCAGGGCTCTTAAACTTCGGCATCAACGAAATTGAAACTTTTGCTTTCGGGCATAATGATGAGGAATTTCACATTATCACGGAGCAAACCACTGCGCTTAGGCGCTTTCTTAGCGTCCTCGCAGCCGGCGCAATCGTAACTTTAATTAGAATTCTGCTAATAAGACTAAAACCTTTTTTAAACGTAGCTTCGATGATGGATGGGCGAAATCCGCCGTTTTGGCAAAATTTAATCCACTCGGTTTTGCAGCTTGCAGCCATCGCCATGGGCGCACCGGTAGGCAGTGAGGCTGCTCCGCGCGAGCTAGGCGGCTTGTTTGCGGCTAAAATTTGCCGCACCTTAAATATCAGCGGAGATGAGCTTCGGTTATTTGTCGCATGTGGCGCGGGAGCGGGACTAGGTGCTGCATATAACGTCCCGTTAGCGGGCGCGCTTTTTAGCCTAGAAATTTTGCTTAAAAGCTTCGATACTCGAGCGATTTTATGCGCCTTTGCCACAAGCGCGGTGGCTACAGCTACGGCGGAATTCGGAGCTTCAAAAGAAATTTATTACACAGTTTCAAACTTCGCCCCTACCCCGCAGAATTTACTCGCAGCGGCGATAATCGGACTTGTCACGGGGTTTGCGGCGAAATACTTTCAAGACGGGGTGCGCTTGTGCGAAAAGCTGCGCATAAAAAGCCTTAAAATCGCGCTTACACTGCCATTTGCATTCTTGCTTACCGCGGCGATCGGCGCATACGTACCAGAAATTTTAGGTAACGGGCGCTCGGCAGCGCAGTTTGCTTTCAACTCAGCGTCCTTTAGCCCCTATTTGCTTGCGATTTTGCTTTGCAAAGCGTTTTGCATTTTGATGATCTTTCGCTGCGGCGGATATGGCGGCACGCTAACGCCGAGTTTCGCGCTGGGCGCAGTTTTGGGGCTATGCGTTGGATTTGCGATCGGCGAAATTCTACCTATTAGCCTAAGCGCAGCGGGGGTTTGCGGAGGGGCTGCCTTTTTAGCGATCAACTTAAACGCGCCGCTTTGCGCCTTTGCCCTAAGCGCGGGATTTTGCGGGCTAAATCTCAACTCATATTCGGTCGTCGTTTTTAGCATCGTATGCGCCGTGATCGCTAGAAATTTACTGACGAAAAATTTAGCGTAGTCGCAGCGCTGATAATTCATACGCTGCAAATCTGAATAGACGGACGCGGCAATGATGGTCCAAGAACTTGCCGTCGCGCATAGAGTGAGCGCAGTAGGTCGCATCACTGGGCTAGGGCGGAGCCGTAAGGATATGCGCCTAAGCTGATCGTTGGTAAATTTAAGATAAAATTTCGCCACTTTAACCAAAGGAGAAAACAATGGGTTTACTTTCATTCGTAGCCGAAGCAGGCAAGAAACTACTAGGTCTAGGCGATGACGCCAAGCACGTAAAAGACGAGATCGCCACCAATCTCAGCTCTACGCCGGTAGAAGGGCTAGAGGTCGAGGTGCAGGGCGACACCGTCAAAATCAGCGGCAACGCCGATAAGGAAACTCTCGAAAAAGCAGCCCTCATCGCGGGCAACACCGCAGGCATTAAAAACGTGCAGATCGAGGGCATTAGAGAGGATAGCGCCGAGAACTACTACACCATAGTAAAGGGCGATAACCTATCTAAAATCGCGAAGAAATTCTACGGCGACGCGAATAAATACAAGGTTATTTTCGACGCCAACCGCGAAGTTATCAAGGACGCGAACCTCATCTATCCGGGGCAGAAGATCAGAATTCCAAAAGCTTAAGCTCGCTTTTAAATGCTGCGGCTTGATTTTGCAAGCCGCGGATTTTACTTTTGCGCGTATTGCGTTGCGTTTTGCGCGAGCCGCGATTTATCAGCCCGAAGTGCAGCGCGGTTTTGGCGAGCTAAATTTTACTAGTTAGCGAGGCGGCGCGGTTTTCAAACTGCGACTTTATAAGCCGACGGCACGGCATAATTTTACGAACTATGGATTTTGCAGACTGCGGACTACGAGCCGCGGATTTGCTTTTGCAAGACGGGTTTTAATTTTAAGCCATGACGCGATTTTACGAGCCGTACTGCGGCGGATAGCGGATTATTTTCCGCATCGCCTGTGTGCCGATATGCCTGTAAGCCGCCCTTACGGATTTACGATAAATTCCGTCGCGCCAGCCAAACATATCACGCTTTGATTGAGATACAAAGATGCTTGAAAATTTTAAAATTTCATCCAGAGACTACGACAAAGAGCCGTTGATTATAAACGGCTATGAAAAATTTTTTGCGATCGCTTGGTATTTGGTATTGTTATTTTCCGTCTTAACGATAGCTATAATAGAGGATTTTATGGAATGCAGATCTTTATGTTCGCCAAAAGGCGTAGTTATGAATTCGGTAATGTTAGGGATTCTTATTGCGATATGCATCTTTAAGTTAATTCGCAGCAAGCAACAAATAAGATTCACGGATAGATATATAGAATTTATCGAAAACGGCGTCGTTAAGAGATTTTGCAAAGTAGAATTTGACGAACTGCGAAGGAGCTTTTCGATTGACGTATTTATTAGCTCAGAAATTTTACAGTATATCTGCAATTTATCTCTTACGATACTGGGACTCATAGCTCTAAAATGGGAGCTTTTAGAGATAATATTTTTTATCTATCTATGGGGATTGCTCTTAAATTTTATATTTTATCTATCGATGAATAAAAACCTCAAAGGCTTTAGAGCTATGCCGTTTATAAGGGTCGCCGAACCTACGACCAACCCCGGATATCACAATATTTTACCAAGATATTATCTTATTTATATCTACAACGATAAAATTTACAACGATATCAAAGAGTATTTTTTGCAGAAAAATATAAATATCGACTATATCAAAAAGAATTATCTGTTTGCCTAAAATCATAAAGCTGCAAGTATAAGCCTAGACGATCGACGCTCGGTTTGCCGCAAAAATCTATAAATTTTATCTAGCCGAACTTGCTCGTCTAAATCCAAATCCTCACATTCAGTTTTAAAATTTTAACGATACTCAGAAAGCTTAAAATTTCGCTCTTTATCTCGCTTGCGGGGTCGCGGCGCAGCACGCTTTCATAGACGCTAGGCTCGAAATTATCCCGCTTAGTGTGCACGAAAATATGGATCCGCCGCTCTCTGATGCTCGCCCAGATCTGCGCCCCGAGCGCATCGCCCACCGCCAAAAATCGCTCCATAAATGCATGGGTTAGCACGTACATCGCGTTTTGCGGCTCGTCGCTAAGCACCTTGTAGCGCGCGGCAAACTCCACGTTGTCCATCGCAACGGGCTTTAGGCCTACGTGCTGCTTATTTTGTATCTCGCGCGGATAGATAAAAACGGGCGCGATGATGCGTTTGTTAAATTCCGCTACGAAAAACGCCCCTGCGAGTTCGTGCTGTAAATTTTGATGGAAAAAGCTCACGTCGCTAAACTCGAAGCTCACCCCCTGCCACGCGCCGCCTACGCGGTCGTTGCCGCGCAGATTTTCGATAAACTCGAACAGATCGCTTTGCACCACGCGCCAAAACGGCACGCTACCGTAGGAAACGTATTCGTAGCCGAGCTCGCGCACGAAAGGCGCCAGATAGTGCTGCTTGTAGCTTTGACGGTACCGCCCCGTAAAAATCTCTTGCGCGCTTCTTACGCCGAGCGCGTAAAGCTCCCTCGCCAGCCACGCCCCAAGCGCGAGCGCGGCTAAGCTTATCAGAGTCTGCGGTAAGGCCGCGGAGTATTTGAAGATCAAAAACGAGATCGCGACCGCGCCGAGCTTTAAGATATTTTCCGTGCCGATGAGATCCTTTTGCCAGCCGTTTAAGTGCACCTCTTTAAGACTTACGGCGAGCGAGGCGACCGCCAGCAGCATAAGCATCATCGCGCTAAAGCTCTGCGCGCCCTGCCTATCTGCAAAATAGGCGATGACGCCGAACGCCGCAAGCACCGCCACCGTGCTTATAACGGCAACCAGCTTTAGCTGCTCCACGTGCTTTTTCGCGTCCAGTCGCAGGCGCTCCAAATCGTAAATAGTCAAATTTCGCCTTTCTTTAAATTTGCCCGCAATTTTAGCAAAATTCTAGGAATTTTGGAATTTCAAAGCTTACTCGTCCGCGAAAACAGCGCAACCCTAGCGAAGCTTGATATCTGCAAATTTTCGC